>JBILYJ010000172.1:0-9289 GCA_044377795.1 Reyranella sp.
GTTGGTGTCGGGTCCCTGCAGCGAAAGCTGCAGCTGCTTCTGGACACCGCCGCCCGGTCCGCCCGGGATGTTGATGGAAACCAGGATGCCCGGGATGCTGGCCAGCCGCTCGCGGATCGGCTGGGCGAGCTGCTCGGGCGAGCGCTTGCGATCCTTCAGCGGCTTCAGCTTGAGATAGAGACTCGCCTGGTTCTTGCCGTTGGCGTAGCCGGTGTTGACCGTCCCGTAGGTGTAGTCGATCTCGGGAAACTCGCGCAGCGCGGCATCGACCTGCCGCATCTTGGCCTCGGTGTATTCCAGCGAGGAGCCCACCGGCGTCTCTATGCTGACGACCTGCTCGCCGAGATCCGCCTGGGGGACGAACTCGAAGCCGATGTACTTCGGCAGCGCGAAGCTGCCCACGAAGGTCGCGAGCGCGATCAGCAAGGTGGTCTTGGGCCAGCGCAGCGCCCAGGCGAGCACGACGCGATAGACACTGTTGGCCTTCTCCTGGGTGCTGTTGACGATGCGGGCGAAGCGGCCGTTGCCGTGCGCTTGCGGGTCGTACCAGACCGACGACAGCATCGGGTCGAGGGTGAAGGACACGAACAGGGAGATCAGCACGGCGGCCGAAACCATGACGCCGAACTGGAAGAAGAAGCGGCCGATGATGCCGCCCATGAAGGCGACGGGCAGGAACACCGCCACGATACAGAAGGTGGTGGCGAGCACGGCCAGGCCGATCTCGTTGGTGCCGTCGATCGCGGCCTGGCGGTGCGTCTTGCCGAAGCCGATATGGCGCATGATGTTCTCGCGCACCACGATCGCATCGTCGATCAGGATGCCGATCGCGAGGCTCAGCGCCATCAGGGTCAGCACGTTCAGGGTGAAGCCGAAGGCCGCCATCACCATGAAGGCGCCAAACACCGAGATCGGCAGCGCGAGACCGGTGATGACGGTGCTGCGCCAGGAATGCAGGAACAGGAAGACGATGGCGATGGTCAGAAGACCACCCTCGACCATGGTCTGCTGGACGTTGTTGACCGAGTTCTGGATACCGCGCGAGCTGTCACGCACGATTTCCAGCTTCACATCGGCGGGCAGGGAGGCCTGCAACTCGGCAACGGTGCGGCGGACACCGCGGGCCACTTCGATCGTGTTGGAGCCCTGTGTCTTCACGACGTCGATGGCGAGCGCCCGTTCGCCGTTCAGGGTGGCGACGTTTTCCAGCTCCTGCTGGCCGTCGACCACGGTGGCGACCTGGCGGAGATAGACCGGCGCCTGGCCGCGGCGGGCCACGATCAGGTCGGCGAAATCGCCCGGATCGACGACGCGGCCGGTGACCTCGATCACGCGATCGTCGTTGCCGCGCTGGACGTTGCCGGCGGGAAAGTTCTGATTTTCGTCCTTGATCGCCCGCATGATGTCGTTCACGCCGACGCGGAGCGCATGCATGCGGCCGGGATCGAGCTCGATGTTGATCTGGCGCTTCAGCCCGCCGGCGATGGTCGCGCGGCCGACGTCGCGAACGGTCTGCAGGCGCTTGATGATGATCTGGTCGGCGAGGGTCGTGAGATCGCGCACCGAGCGGACATCGGAGCGCACGGCGATCGAGACGATGGGCTGGTCGTCGGGATTGAACCGCTGGATCAGCGGCTCCTTGATCTCCGGCCGGAAGGAGGCCCGGACCATCTGGACCTTCTCACGGACGTCCTGCATGGCGACGGCGGAGGGAACCGACAGTTCGAACTCGGCGATGACGATCGACTTGCCTTCAAGGGAGCGCGAGGTGAGCGACTTGAGGCCGGCGATGGCGTTGACCGATTCCTCGATCTTGCGGCTGATCTCGCTCTCGACCGTCTCCGGCGATGCGCCGGGATAGTCGGTCGTGACGACGACGATGGGAAAGTCGACGTTGGGGAACTGGTCGATGCCGAGCTGGCGGTAGGAGAACAGGCCCATCACCAGCAACGCCACCATCATCATGGTGGCGAAGACCGGATTGTCGACCGCGATCTGGGTGAGCTTCACGGCCTTGTCTCCTAGCGGGTCTCGACGATCTTGACCTTCTGTCCGGCATGCAGGCCGGGCAGGGGGGCGGAAACCACCGTCATGCCCGATTCCAGGCCCTTTACCTCGACCAGTTCGCCGCGCGACCAGGTGCGGACGGCGCCCACCGGCTTGCGCACGAGTGTGCCGTTCTCGACGATCAGCACGTAGTCGCCTTGGTCGTCCTTGCGCATCGCCGAGGACGGCACGGCCAGGGCATGACCCTTCTCCGCCACGGTGACGGTGCCGGTGCCGAACAGGCCGCCGCGCAGCGCCTCGTGGCGGTCGACGATCTCGACATAGACCGGGATCGAACGCGAGCCCGGCTGCGTGGTCGGGCTGATGCGGGTGATCTTGCCGCTGAAGACGCGATCGCCGAAGCCTTCGAGGTCGACCTGGGCGGTCTGGCCCACCTTCATGCGGATGACGTCGGCGGCCGGCATCTGCGCCGCGATCTCGACGTGGCTAGTGTCGAGCAGGGCCAGGATCTTGCCGTCGATCGGCAGCGATTCGCCCTGGTTGGCGATGCGCTCGCCTACCACGCCATCGAACGGCGCCCTGACCTCGGCATCAGCCAGGTTCTTGCGCGCGACATCGAGCTGGGCCTCGGCGACGGCGACCATCGAGGCGCGATTTTCCGCCGTCGAGCGCGCCTGGTCGGCCGCCGATTGCGAGACGATGTTGCGGTTCGCCAGCGTCTCCTTGTCGGAACGGTCGCGGGCCGTCCAACGCGCGTCGGCCCGCGCGGCTTCGAGGGCCGACAGCCGCTCGTTCATCTTGGCCTGCAATTCGGTCGTTTCGAAGCGTGCCAGCACCTGGCCCTCGGTGACACGGTCGCCTTCGCGAACCAGCACCTCGGCCAGGCGCCCGGCAACGCGACCCTTCACGATCGTCTGGTCGATCGGCTGCGTAGTGCCGGTGAAGCGGACCACATCGACAAGGCCGCGCGGCTTGATCGTGTGAACCTCTGCCGAGATCAGTTCCAGGGGGCGGTCAGCAGCCTTGGCGGCGACCGGACCATTCGCAGCCGGCGTCGTCGCCTTGCCGTTCTTCAAGGCAAATGCGCCGCCTCCCAGCACGACAGCAGCGCCGACGATGGCGATGACGATCTTGGTAGTGGTCTTCATGGCCGTAGCCCTTTGAGAACGAAGTCAAAATAGGCGGTGTAGAACCGGTCGCCGTCGAGCTTGCCGGGGTCGAACGGAGCGAGGGAGCGCTTCCAGACGGAGAACATCGCGAGCGGCTGCAGGATGACGATGGCCGTTGTTTCGAGGTCGGGGAGCGGCCGGAATTCGCCGCTTTCTACGCCGCGGCGCAAGGTGCGGATGAAGAGGTCGCGGCCACGGACGTCGAAGTGCGTACAGTAGAACTTGGCGACGTCGGGGAAGTTGCCGGCCTCGGCCAGGATCAGCTTCACCACTCCACCGGCCGGCGTCTCCTCGAAGGCGCGGAAGCCGTCGACCAGCGCGCGGAGCAGTTCTTCGCTGGTGCCCTCGAAGCGGTCGATCACGTCATTGGCCTCCGCCAGCGGGCCGGCGATCGCCTCGGAGATCACCGCCTTGAACAAGTCTTCCTTGCTCTTGAAGTACAAGTAAGGGAGGCCCTTGCTGACCGACGCCTCCTTGGCGACGTCTTCGAGTTTGGTCGCGGCAAATCCGCGGGTGACGAAGAGTTCGAGGGCGGCGCGGGCAATCTCGTACGCGCGATCCTCCGGCCGCCGCACGCGGGTCGGGGGGGCGGCACCGCTATTGACTGACCGGTCAGTATCCATGTTTCGGCATGTAATGCGAAACCAGACCGGGTTCAAGTCATAAAGAAAAAAGTCCGGCAGACCGAAGTCGCCGGACGCTTTGACTAGTTGTGCCTTTCCGCCTTCCTAGACGAAAGCGGATCGGCTTCAGGCTCGTCTTCTATTTAGGGGGCTTCCGGTGGGGCCCTGAGAGAGGGCACCCACGCGGAAGCCGAAAGGCGTTGTTAGAGGGGTCAAAGTCGCCTTTGACCTCCGCCCTTTCCTAATTACTGCTTCTTCTTCTTAGCAGCCTTCTTCTTCGCAACTTTCTTCTTAGCAGCCATAACTGTCTCCTATGGTTAGCTATAGGGTCCCCAACCGCGAGGCCCCCGGGGTACGCCGGTACGCTACGCCACGCACGCTCAACTGCAGCCAGTGGTCCCACCGCAGGTCGTGCATTTGAGGCACGTCCCGTTGCGAACCATGGTGAAGTTGCCGCATTCCGGACACGCATCCCCTTCGAAGCCCTTGAGCCTGGCCTCGAGGGCCAGTCCCAGGGAGGACGAGGGTGCTTCTCCGAGCGCGACGCTGACGACGGCCGCTTTGGCGATGGGCGCCGAAGCAACGGCTGGTCCGTCCGTCAGTCCGTGGGGCAAGGCGGCTCCGGCAATCGCCTCATCGGCGATCGCGGCATTGCCGGCAGTCCTGCCGTTCATCATGTAAAGATTGCTGCGCACGTAGCCCACGCTGGCGATACGGCTCACCGCAGCAGCTGCCGCTTCCGCGGCATTCGTACCGTGCGACGGCAATTCCCCCTGGACCTCGCCGCGGCCGACGCCGTCGGGGCGGAGATCCGACTGCTCGACATGGCTGAGGTCGTTGCGACCCAGATAGGAGATCGCGAGTTCACGGAAGATATAGTCGAGCACCGACGTCGACATCTTGATGGCGTCGTTGCCCTCGACCAGGCCCGACGGCTCGAAGCGCGTGAAGGTGTAGGCCTCGACGAATTCCTCGAGCGGCACGCCGTACTGCAGCCCGATCGAGATCGCGATGGCGAAGTTGTTCATCAGGCTGCGGAACGCCGCGCCTTCCTTGTGCATGTCGACGAAGATCTCGCCGACGCGGCCATCCTCGTATTCGCCGGTCCTCAGATAGACCTTGTGGCCGCCGACGACGGCCTTCTGCGTGTAACCCTTGCGACGCTGCGGCAGGCGCTCGCGGCCCGCCCGCACTTCGCGTTCGACGATGCGCTCCACGATCCGTTCGGCGATGACCGGCGCGCGCGCGGCCGGCGACAGGTCGGCGAGATCGTCGTTGGCGGCCATGTCGTCGCCCAAAGCCATCGCAGAAAGCGGCTGCGACAGCTTGGAGCCGTCCCGATAGAGCGCGTTCGCTTTCAATCCGAGTTTCCAGGAGGTCTCATAGGCCTTGCGGCAATCCTCGACCGTCGCCGCGTTGGGCATGTTGATGGTCTTGGAGATGGCGCCCGATACGAAGGGTTGTGCTGCAGCCATCATGCGTATGTGACTCTCTGCAGACAAGAAGCGTATGCCATCTCGTCCACAGGGATTCGCACAATCGAACACGGAAAGATGTTCGCTCCTGAGATCGGCCGCGCCTTCGAGGCTCATCGTACCGCAGGCATGGATGTTCGCGGCTTGGACATCACTGCGCGAGAAGCCGAGACGCGAGAGGATGTCGAGCTTCGGATCCGACAGCGTTTCGTCGTCGAGGCCGAGCGCGTCGCGGCAGAAGGCGTCGCCCAAGGTGTAGCGGGAGAAGGCGAAGCGGATGTCGAAGGCGGTGACGATCGCCTGGTCGATCCGCTTCAGGGTCGCGGCGTCGAAGCCGCGTTCCGACAAGCTCTCGTGGTTGATGGCGGGCGCCGCGGCGAGCGAGCCATGGCCCACGGCATGGTCGACGATGCGCGCGACCGCGGCGTCGTCGTAACCCAGTGTCCGCAGCGCCAGCGGGACTGTCTGGTTGATGATCTTGAAATACCCGCCGCCGGACAGCTTCTTGAACTTCACCAGCGAGAAATCGGGTTCGATGCCGGTGGTATCGCAGTCCATCACCAGCCCGATCGTACCGGTGGGTGCAATGACGGAGACCTGCGCGTTGCGGTAGCCGTGACGTTCGCCCAGCTCCAGCGCGCGGTCCCAGGCCCGGCGGGCTGCGGCGACGAGCCGGCTGTCCGTGCAATTGGCAGCGTCGAGAGCCTGCGGTGCGATGGACAGGCCTTCATAGGCGTCCTTCGCACCGTGGGCGGCCCGGCGATGGTTGCGGATGACCCGCAGCATGGGCTCGCGATTGGCGTCGAAGCCGGGGAAGGCGCCCATCAGGCCCGCCATCTCCGCCGAGGTGGCGTAGGCGGTACCGGTCATGATCGCCGTGACGGCGCCGGCGATGGCGCGGCCCCGGGCGCTGTCATAGCCCAGGCCCGACGCCATCAGCAGGGCGCCGAGATTGGCGTAGCCCAGCCCCAGTGTGCGGTACCGGTACGAAAGCTCGGCGATGCGGCGCGACGGGTACTGCGCCATCATCACGGAGATTTCGAGGACCACTGTCCACAGGCGGCTGGCATGTTGCAGCGCCTCGACATCGATCGAGCCGTCCTCGCGCCGGAACCGCATGAGGTTCAACGACGCGAGATTGCACGCCGTGTCGTCGAGGAACATGTACTCCGAGCACGGATTCGAGGCGTTGATGCGTCCCGACTCCGGGCAGGTGTGCCAGTCGTTGATCGTGGTGTCGAACTGGACGCCCGGATCGGCCGAGTGCCAGGCGGCCTCGGCGATCTGATCCCACAGGAGGCGGGCGCCGATCGTGCGGGTCACCTTGCCGGTCGTGCGCGCGGTCAGGGCCCACGGCCGGTCTTCCTCGACCGCGCGCAGGAACGCATCGCTGACGCGCACCGAGTTGTTGGCGTTCTGGCCGGAGACCGAGGCATAGGCCTCCGATTCCCAATCCGTGTCGAACGCCGGGAAGTCTATGTGGCGATAACCCTGCCGCGCGAACTGTATGACCCGCTGGATGTAGTTCTCCGGCAGCTCGGCCTGCCGGGCCGCGACGATCTCGCGCCGCAGCTTCGGATTCTGTCGCGGATCGAACGCAGCTTCGTCCTCGCCGCCCTCGAGGCAGGCCTGCATGACGGCATTCAGATGTCGGCTGGCGAGGCGGGAGCCGGCGACCAGGGCGGCCACCTTCTGCTCCTCGAGCATCTTCCAGGAGATGAAGTCCTCGATGTCGGGATGGTCTATGTCGACCGTCACCATCTTCGCCGCGCGACGCGTCGTTCCTCCCGACTTGATGGCGCCGGCCGCGCGGTCACCGATCTTGAGGAACGACATCAGGCCCGACGATGCGCCGCCGCCGGAGAGCTTTTCGTCCTCGCCGCGCACGCGCGAGAAGTTGGAGCCGGTGCCGGAGCCGTACTTGAAGAGACGGGCCTCGCGGATCCAGAGATCCATGATGCCGCCTTCGTTCACCAGATCGTCGGTGACGCTCTGGATGAAGCAGGCATGCGGCTGCGGCCGCTCATAGGCCGAGGCGGACGGATAGGGCTGGCCATCGACATGATCTACGAACCAGTGGCCCTGACCGGGTCCGTCGATTCCGTAGGCCCAGTGCAGTCCGGTGTTGAACCATTGCGGCGAGTTCGGCGCGCAAATCTGCGCCGCGAGCATGAAGCAGTGCTCGTCGTAGAACGAGCGAGCGTCTTCCTCGCTGTCGAAGTAGCCGCCCTTCCAGCCCCAATAGGTCCAGGCGCCGGCCATCCGATGAAACACCTGGCGTGCGCTGCTCTCGCTGCCGAAGCGATCGGCTTCCGGCATCGCGGCGAGAGCGGTCTCGTCGGGGATCGACCGCCACAGCCATTCGGGCATGTCGGCTTCGGCCACGCGGATCACGCGCGCAGGAACGCCGGCGCGACGGAAATACTTCTGGGCAAGGACGTCGGAGGCGACCTGGGACCATTCGGCCGGGACGTCGATATTCCTCAACTGGAAGACGACCGAGCCGTCCGGGTTGCGGATTTCGGAGTCGGCAACACGAAAAGCCACTCCTGCGAATGGCGATTTTCCTACTTGCGTATACCGACGCTCGAAGCGCATCGACGATCCCCCGTGCCCGATCCCGTCAATTCGTCCCTGTCTCGGGGGGTGTTCGATACAAGATCGAACACGCACATATGGGCACGAGAGGATAGTAAATTACAAAATCTTGTGCGTGCAACTATATTTTGTAGACCAGGGTGTTGATGATACTAGATGATGCAAGAGCGCAACAGTTTGCGGATTCGCATCCTTCACATGCCACTGGTTGACTCGAATCGAGACTGGTTCGCGTCGCGTTGCACGCATTGAAGCGCCCGCGTACAAGCGCGCATCACCCTACGAAGTGGTTGGTTCATGATCATCGGCACATGGCTCTTCACGAAGATGCGCGGCGAACTCGTCGGCACGGATGCGGAAGGCAACCGCTACTTTCAGGACAAGCGTGTCGTCCCTGGAATGCGACGCAAGCGGTGGGTCATGTACAACGGCGTCGCCGAGGCATCGCGCGTTCCTGCCGAATGGCATGGCTGGCTGCATCACACGCTCGCCGAACCGCCGCCCGCCGGCGGTGTGCCGCGCAAGCCGTGGCAGAAGGAACATCTTCCCAATCTCACTGGGACCGATCATGCCTACAGGCCTCCAGGCCATGCGCTGTCAGAAGGCGAGAAGCCGAAGCCGGTTTACGAGGCCTGGCGGCCAGGCTGACGCTGCAGGCAGCGAGCAGGGGGCAAGACCGTGGGCCGTAACATTGTCGAGACGATCGTGGGCGCGCTGGTGCTGGTGGTGGCTGGCGCCTTCGTCGTCTATGCCTTTTCCAAATCCGACCGCGCCGGGCCGGATGGCTATGAACTCGTCGCCCGTTTCGGCCGCATCGACGGGTTGAAGCGTGGTGCCGACGTGACGTTGAGCGGCGTGAAGGTCGGCAGCGTCACCGGTTTCAGTCTCGATCCGAAGACCTATCAGGCGGTCGTGCGCCTCGGCATAGCGTCGAACGTCAATTTGCCGGCCGATACCCACGCCAAGATCGTGAGCGAGTCGCTGCTGGGCGGCATGGTGGTCGTGCTCGAGCCGGGCGGCGACAAGACGATGCTGAAGAGCGGGGGCGAGATCGAGCAGACGCAGGATTCGATCCCGCTCACCGAACTGATTGCCAAGTTCATGTTCGGCAGCACGGGAAGCAAGTGATGGGCGCCCATTCCCCGAAGGAGCCGCCGGTCTGGCGGCAACCCGACGGCAAGGCAGTGTCGTGCCTCGAAAAGATCAAAGTCCTGAACCAGAACATCCAGGAAATCGAAACCCTCTGCGCCGATGCGCTGGAGGACGGAGTTCTGATGGGATGCGACGCCGCGCAGATCAAGCAGGCGCTTCACGAACTGATCGACGGTTTGACGCCGCCCCGCGCCAGGGATTGAGCATGCGCGGGTTGATCGCGTTTGCCGTCCTGGCAGCCGCTATCGGCGCCGCGTCGGCGCAA
>JBILYJ010000174.1:0-9235 GCA_044377795.1 Reyranella sp.
GTCACGGGGTGGCGCAGGATCGGCTGGTCGTGTCCGGCTGGTCGGCGGGCGGCCATCTGACGGCGACGACGCTGGCCATGGACGAGGTCGATGCCGGCCTCGCCATCAGCGGCATCTACGACGTCGAGCCCTGCCGACTGAACTACCTCAATGAGAAATTGAATCTCACGGCGGATGAAGCGGCGCGGACGAGCCCGCTCCTGCATCTGCCTGAGAAGAGCGCACCCGTCGTGCTGGCCTATGGCACCGCCGAGCTGCCGGAACTGCAGCGCCAGTCGATCGCGTATCACGAGGCGCGTCGGGCGGCGGGCCTCGCGAGTGAGTTGTTGCCGCTTGCCGGACTCAACCACTTCTCCATCATGGATGAACTCGAGGCGCGCGACGGCGCGCTCGCGCGGGCGGCCGCAGGGTTGGCGTTTTCGTCCGCTTCCTGACGAAAGCGAAGCATTTTCCAGGCGGCCATGCATCCTACGGCGCGGCGTCACATTTCCTTCCCGGCGCTCGAATGTTAGTTTGGTCGTTCTGGAGGTGAGGCAATGAACGTCGATCGAGAGGCAGCCGGTGCTGCCCCGAAAGGCGAGCGAGAGCTCCGTTCGAAAACGACAGGTTGGGTGGCGCGCATCGCCTTGGTGACGGCATCGCTTCTGGTGTCGCTGGCGCTGCTCGAAGTCGGATACCGGCTGGTGCTGTGGGGCCCCGAGGGGCTCGTGAACTGGCCCAACCTCGCCCGCTAGCGCATGGGAGCAGGCTCCGGCGGAGAAAGATGCCAGTACGTCTACAACGCGGCGATCGGCTGGACGGCTCCGGCGAACTGCGTGTCGGGCGCCTACAATTCCGATGCCGGCGGTTTCCGGCGCTCAACCCCCAGGCGTCCCTTGCCGAACCTCCCCTCCTCGTCACCGGCTCGTCCTTCGCCAAGGGCGACGAGGTGAAGGATGACGAAGCGTGGCCCGCCTATCTGCAGGACATGGTCGGCCGGAAGGTCGTGAACGCGGGCGTCAGCGGATATGCGTTCGACCAGATGGTGATCAGCACCGAGCAACTCGTTCCCAAGGTGAAGCCGCTTTTCGTCATCGCGAGTTTCACGCCCGGCGATATCAGGCGGGCCGAACTGCGGGTCGCCTGGAGCTGCGAGAAGCCTTATTTCACGGTGAAGGAAGGGACGCTCGATCTGCATAATGTGCCGGTCCCCGGAAAGCCGGGCGATCCGATCCGCTTCCCCGCGGCCGCCGAGTGGCTGGGACGCTCGGCCCTGGCTGAACTCGTGGTCGAACGGCTCGGTATTCAGCGGGGCTAGTATTTCAGCGAGGGCCGGGGCGCCCCGGCCGGCGCCGGCGAGGCGATCGCCTGCCTGTTGATGCCGAGGCTCGTCGCCTTGGGCGTGCCGGTGGTCGTCATGGCGCAATACAGCCGTGGCTACTGGAAGGACAACGGGCTGTACGGCACGGCAGATCACCGTGCCGTCCGGAGGGTGCTGGGCTGTGCGGCCGCCGCCGGACTCATCCCGGTCGATCTTTCCGAGACGTTGAAGGCGGTCGTTGACGCCCGCGGCGCCGGCGCGCTCTACCGCTCCGACCACCATTCGGCCGAGGGCAATCGTGTGGTGGCGGACCTCGTGATGCGCGAACTCGTCAACCGGCGGCTCCTGACGCAGACGGCGGACCGTTGAGGCTGCGCGCGTCGACGAAAGGACCTGCGTTGGGCGCCTGTTCCCAGACTGAAGGAATGCAAAAAACCACTGCCTGAGCGGGCAGTCCCGGCACCCGGTATCGGTTGTCCCGGGCCCAAGGGCGTACTCTTGGGGGCGAAAAAGCAGAGCGCCGCTCCCGCCCTTGAGCTCAAGGCGACCGGAAGCCTCCCGATCTCGAAAAAGATGAGGGCTGTTCGCGATTGCAGCCGCCCCCATGATGTGGCTTTTATGAACAGCCTAGCCAACATCCTGCAATGCCTTGATTTCTGACAAGTGGTGGCCGGAGTAAATGTTCGAACGGATGCTGCGAGCCCTGACGCGACATGCCCATCGCCCTGTCAAGATACTTCCGGTGGTGGCCTTCGTGCCCGGCACCGATGTTTGGTTTCTTCGCTTTGCGTTCGCGTTCCTGTCGCATCTTCAGCAAGGAGGCCATGTCGTCGACCGGCTCAGCGGACAGTGTATCGGCAATGCTGCAGGTCCGTCGTTCAACTTCGACCACATGAACGGGGGACCTCTTCTCTGGGCACCCGATCTCCTACCTTCTCGTCACCTGTTTATCGGTCATACGGTTTGTCCCGGATTCGACAGAATTTCCTCGCAATATGACTGGTGGGCCAGCACACCGTTTTCCGCACCGGGGTATGACTATCTCCACGAGGGAATGAACTACGGACATGTGCCGGTCGATCTGGCGCCCCATGCCTTCGTTTCGGTGTCCGTAGGCGAGGTGGATGCCGCCGCCTGGACCCACGCCCGACAGCGCATGGCCTTCGTCTACGGCGACCCCATCGAACAGGCCGTGGGCTATTTCGACTACTGTCGGCAACAGGTGCGCCCGGCCTACAGCCAACTCGGCGAACGGCGGCTCGCAGACTGGCCGTTCGACGAGTACTTGTTCCAGCATGCCTTGCCCTCTTACGCCAAGATATTCGTTTCCTATCAGGCAATGGCGCAGGCAGTGCCAGGCTCGGTCCACATCGTTTCAGAAGACGCGTTGCGCGCGAAGCCTGCTCAGGCCCTGTCGTCTGTCCTGTCGCACCTGAACCTCGACCGCTGGCAATCGGCCATGATTGATGCCGTCGTCAACCTGTCGCGGCGCGAGCACGTCATGGCCATCGAGAGGGAGATCGGGCGAAGGCTGACCAGTTCCCGCGACAGCCGAAAGACTGCGACGAGGTCTGCGCCGGAGGCGGTTTTCATGGCCGCCAGGGATCCGGGCCTGCGGCGCGAAGCCCTATCCTTCCTTGCCTCGATGGGCGTGGACACGGCGCACTTCCAGGCAGCGCCGTTCCAGGTGGGTGTCGCCGCCTCGGGTGGTGCATAGTCAGGCGCAGCCTCTAGGCAGGACATCCGTGACCATCGTATGTTGGCGCGGTTGCTGCCACGATCTGGCATGGCCTTCGCTTGCGTATACCTGGATTGGTCGCCCGAGTTGGGAGGATGCCGTGAAGCAGAACATTGTTGTCGCGACGCATCACAAGACCGGCACCGTCTGGATGTCCACGGTGTTCAAGGCGATCGCTCGAAGACTGGACTTAAATTACGTCGACTTCTGGTCGCACTATGGACGGCTGGATCGCGTTCTGAAGACGCCATTCGTACTTCTGAATCACAACTCAATCTTCTCGCAGCATGCGAAGGAGCTTCGCCGGGAAGACGTCCGAATCCTTCATCTCATTCGTGACCCGCGCGACGTGCTGATCTCGGCCATGCACTACCACAAGAAGGCTGACGAACCGTGGCTTCGTGAAAAGGTATCGGGCAGCAGAGATGCGCCGTATCAGCAAAGGCTCAATTCCCTCCCCACACTCCACGAGCAATATCTGTTCGAGCTGGAGAACGCGACCGGCAGCACCATAGAAGCCATGCTCGATTGGCAATATGACAGGCCGAACTGCCTGGAGGTCCGTTACGAAGATCTGTGGGTCGACCGATCTCTATCTCTCTGGTCGGACATTGCATCGTTCCTGGGATTCGAGGGTTCCGAACTGGAAGTGTGTCGGCAGTGCTTCTGGGACCACAGCCTGTTCGGCAAGGCTGCAAGGGCCAATCGGCGTCATGCTCGTTCCGGTGAGGTGGCGCAGTGGAAGCGTGAGTTCACTCCGGAGCTGGCGCGGGCTTTCCTTTACCGCTTTCCCGACGCCCTGCAGACGCTTGGATACGAGAATGGCGATCACTGGATCGAGCGCCTGTCCACGCCCTCGAGGCCGCAGGCACAAGCTTGTACGGCGACCTAGATCCGCTCTTGAGCGGGCAGAAGCAATTCCGTCGAAAGCCGAGCCCGGCGGCGCACCGAAGGGCGAGAGCTGCTGAGATGAGGCCCATTAGGCCACGGCGTTATCTGCGCTGAGCTGTTCCGCGTCCTTGCGGGCAACCGCCACCAAGCACGGGCGTTCCCCCGATGACGCACCCCGTTCATCACAGGCTCAGCATGAAGACTAAGGCGATTCTGCTCGCGTGCGCCATGGGCGGCGGGTTCCTGGCTCCCGCCGCGATGGCTGGAGCGCCGCAAGGTGTCTGGCTGATCGACGGGGAGGCTGCGGTTCAGATATTCGATTGCGAGGGGATGCTCTGTGGGCGGGTCCTCTTTCTGGAATCGCCGCATGATCCGCAGGGTGCGCTCAAGCGCGACAAGAGAAACCCCGATCAGGCGATGCGGGAGCGCGAACTCTGCGGACTGAACGTAATCTGGGGCTTGCGGCCTACCGGGTCCGACAATTGGGACGGCGGCCGCTTTTACAATCCCGACAGCGGACAGACCTACGACGTGAAGATGACACTCACGGCGCCCGATACGCTTGAGGCACGCTTCTATCAGGGCGCGTCATTTCTCGGCCAAACCAAGACGCTGAGTCGCATCGCACGTGGCACTTCGAAAGGTTGGTGCTGAGGCTGGCCGGGAGTCAGCATGATCGAAAATGTGCCACTGCCAACGTGCGGGTGCGAGCGAACGTCGATCAGCGTCACGCTGCGTCACGGTGTTTGGCAGGTACTGCTCAACCGGGTCTTCTACGGCGACTATCTTGACCAGCAGGATGCGTTGGCCGCCGCGCGGGGGCTGGCGACGATGAGATCTGGAATGTCGTGAAATGACGCGGCGATCGTCTTTTTGGGGGCTTCATCGCCTACGCTACCGCTGGGTCGAGGCCCATTGTCTATCCTTGTCGGACGGGTCCCGGAGCGCTAGAGCTCCGATGCCGATGGCGGCTTAGTTCGGATGAAGTGACTGAACGGCAAGAGCGGGCCGTCTGGCTACGGTCCCGGTTCACGAATTTTCAAGCCCCCGGAACCTTTTGCCCGCTGTCCCCTTCGTACCGTGACCCTGCCCTCCGGCATCGTCTGTTTTTCCTGGGGTTGGCCTCTTGGACGCGAACCCCGAAAGCGGAGCATGCCTCATGGTTGAGTTGCGTAGTCTGGATCCGGAATCGACGGCTCTCAGCCTGATGCTCGCGGTGATCGCTTCCTCCAATACCCCACTCTTACTGCTCGATGGCGATTTGCGTGTCATTGCCGCCAGTACTTCCTTTTGCCGCGCTTTCCAGCTCGAACCCGCAAGCGTTCCGAAAAGCCGGTTCTCCGGGTTGGGGCGCGGCGAATGGAACGTTCCCCAGCTCATGTCTCTACTCGAAGGGACTGCTTCGGGAGCAGCGGAGGTCCATGCCTATGAATTCGATCTCAAACGGGAGGGACAGGCTCCCCGATTGCTGGTGATGAATGCTCACAAGCTCGACTACGTCGACAAGGAGCAGATCCGTCTGCTCCTGGCGGTGGCTGACGTAACCGAGGCTCGGGCCAGCGAAAAGCTCAAGGACAACCTTCTGCGCGAGAAGGCCATCCTGCTGCAGGAAGTTCAGCACCGCGTCGCGAACAGTCTCCAGATCATTGCCAGCATCCTCATGCAGAGCGCGCGGAAGGTGCAATCGGACGAAACCCGTGGACACCTCCACGACGCCCATAGCCGGCTGATGTCCATTGCTGCCGTCCAGAAGCATCTCGCAGCGTCACGGTTGGGGGAAGTCGAGATTCGCACCTATCTCGTCCAGCTGTGCAAGAGCCTTGGTGCATCGATGATTTTCGATCCCAAGGCACTGTCGATCGAAGTCCTCGTCGACGAAAGTACGACGAATGCCGACATTTCGGTCAGTTTGGGGTTGGTGGTCACTGAGCTGGTGATCAACGCGCTCAAACACGCGTTCCCGGGCCATCGCGCCGGGGCGATCGTCGTTCGATACAACTCTCAAGGGCCGAACTGGACGCTTTCGGTCAGCGACAACGGGGTCGGAATGCCCACCGAACCGTACACCGGCAAGCCCGGCCTCGGCACGAATATCATTGAGGCCCTGGCAAAGCGTCTGGAAGCGGAAGTCGAGATTTCGGACGCACACCCGGGCACTGTCGTCTCGATCGTCCACGTGGAGCCTGCGCCCGATGGGGCGGGGCAGAGCACCTGATGGCTTACAGCGCATCCCCACCCGCAAGCGGCGCCGTCGTATTGGTCGTCGAAGACAACCATCTGATCCTGATGAGTGCCCTCGACCTCGTTGCGACGGCTGGTTACGAAGGCGTCGGTGCCTCGAACGCCGATGAGGCCATTGCCATCCTGGAAAAGCGGGCGGACGTGAAGCTGGTTTTCACTGACATTGAGATGCCCGGCACGATCGACGGCGTGAAGCTCGCCCATTACATCCGCAACCGCTGGCCGCCCATTCATCTGATCGTGGCCTCCGGAAGGGAGATCCTGGATGAGAGTCAGCTTCCGAACGGGTCGAAGTTTTTCTCCAAACCCTACGACAACACCACGATCGTCGAGGAGATGGGGCGAATGCTTGCGGCGATCGATGCGGGCAAGCCCGTCCCCTAGGAATTGCGAGACGATCACCGGTGAGCAGGTGCCAGAGGCAGATTTCCTCGCCTGCCCTCTGGGCCATCCAAGATCATTTGCTGTGCCGCCCAAAACGAAGGGCCTAGCCGTTGCCGGCTAGGCCCTTGTTTTAGTTGGTGGAGCCAAACGGGATCGAACCGTTGACCTCTACAATGCCATTGTAGCGCTCTCCCAGCTGAGCTATGGCCCCGAAATCCTTGGGAAGGCGCGAGGTTATAAGTCCTGCCTCGCGCGCTGGCAACAGCCTCTAGCGGTCGCCCTCCTCCTTATCGTCAACCTCGACTTCGACCTCGATATCGTCCTCGTCGTCGTCGAGATCGTCCGCCGCCAGCGCCTCGTCGCCGTCCACGTCGGGCAACTCGTCGCCGTCCAGGTCGTCCACCTTCTTCTTCGCTGCTGCCGCCTTGGCCGCCGCTGCGGCGGCGGCGGCGGCCGCTGCGGCCGTTGCGGCGGCCGCACCGCGGCCCCGGCGAACCTTCACGAAGTCCTCGCGATCATGCTCACGCCCGCACTTGGGGCATTTGATCGGGCTCTTTCCCAGGTCGTAAAAGCGCGCTGCACAGCTCTGGCAGGTGCGTTTGGTGCCCCAGCTCGCTTTGACCACGCTGAATCTCCTGCAAATAAGCTGGAATCGGCCGAACAGGCCGCGAGGGAGCGCGTATGTCACGCGTCTTTCACCCTGTCAAAACCAAATTCGGGCATGCTAGGAGGGCGCCGCGCCGCAACCGCCTTCCGCCCACTTTCGCCGTGGAGACCGCCCTGTCCGCTCATGTCGCTCCGGCGAAGCTCATCGCCCGCCCCGCGGACCGGTTGCAGGGCCGCGTCCGGGCACCCGGCGACAAGTCGGTTTCCCACCGCTCCCTGATGTTCGGCGCCCTGGCGCTCGGCGAAACCAGGATCACCGGGCTGCTGGAGGGTGAGGACGTGCTGGCGACGGCCGCCGCCCTGCGGGCGCTCGGCGCCCAGGTCGAGCACGAAGGTGGCGGTGCATGGCGCGTGCGCGGATTTGGCGTCGGTGGTGCACGCGAGCCCGACAATGTGCTCGACCTCGGCAATTCCGGGACGTCGGCGCGCCTGCTTTCCGGCATCCTGGCCAGCCATCGCTTCACCAGCTTCATGACCGGCGACGCCTCGCTGCGCCGCCGGCCGATGCAGCGGGTCATCGGGCCGCTGTCGCAGATGGGCGCCCGCTTCGAGTCCCGCGAGGGCGGCCGCATGCCGCTCGCCATCGTCGGTACCGACGAGATGGTGCCGATCGAGTACCGCCTTCCGGTCGCTTCGGCGCAGGTGAAGAGCGCCATCCTGCTGGCGGGCCTCAATACCGCGGGCGAGACCACTGTGATCGAACCCGAGGCCACACGCGACCATACCGAACGCATGCTGCGCCATTTCGGCGCCGAGGTGCGGGTGGGACCGGCGGACGGTGGCGGCAAGCGCATCACCGTGGTCGGCTGGCCCGAGCTCAAGGCGCGCGACATCGTCGTACCGGGCGATCCCTCGTCGGCGGCCTTCGCCGTCGTGGCGGCGGCGATCCGGCCAGGCAGCGACGTGACGATCGAGAATGTCGGTCTCAACCCGCTGCGCGCCGGCCTCTACGACACGCTGCGCGAAATGGGCGCCGACATCACGGCCGAGAACCAGCGTGAGGTCGGTGGCGAGCCGGTGGCCGACCTTCGGGTCAGGGGCGGAGAGCTGACCGGGGTCGAGGTGCCGCCCGGGCGGGCGCCGTCGATGATCGACGAGTATCCGATCCTCGCGGTGGCGGCGGCCTGCGCCCGCGGCACCACACGCATGCTGGGCCTGGCCGAGCTGCGCGCCAAGGAGAGCGACCGGCTGGCCAGCGTGTCGGCCGGACTCGCAGCCAACGGCGTTCGCCACGAAATGGGAGCCGATACGTTGTTCGTGCACGGCACCGGCGCGGCGCCGCTCGGCGGCGGGACGGTGGTCACCCACCTCGACCATCGGATCGCCATGGCCTTTCTCGTGCTGGGGCTGGCCTCGCGTGATGGCGTGGCGGTCGACGACGGCTCGCCGATCGACACCAGCTTCCCGGGTTTCGCACGGCTGATGGGCGCGCTCGGGGCCCGGATCGAGTCGGCGTGACGACAGGGCCGGTCATCACGATCGATGGGCCCGCCGGCGCCGGAAAAGGGACGCTCGCCCGTCGGCTGGCCGACCATTTCGGCCTGCCGCACCTCGACACCGGCCTGCTCTACCGCGCGGTCGGGCTGAAGGCCGAAAGGACCGGGAGGCCGCCGGTCGAGATCGCAGCCGGGCTGGAGCCGTCGGACCTCGCCGATCCCGAATTGCGCACCGATGTGGCGGGCCAGGCCGCCTCGAAAGTCGCCGCGATTCCGGAGGTTCGGTCCAACCTGCTGGATTTCCAGCGGAAATTCGCCACCCAGACGGCGGGTGCGGTTCTCGACGGGCGGGATACCGGGACCGTCATTTGCCCCGATGCGCCAGTGAAATTATTCGTGACGGCCAGCGTCGAGGCGCGGGCCGAACGGCGGTACCGGGAGTTGCGCGCCAGGGGTGTCGACACTATAAAGCCGCGCGTTCTTGCCGAGATGGCGGAGCGGGACCGTCGCGACAGCGAACGGGCGGCAGCACCACTCAAAGCCGCACCCGATGCTTACCACCTCGATACCAGCGACATG
>JBILYJ010000175.1:0-9221 GCA_044377795.1 Reyranella sp.
GGCGCTGGTGCGTCCGGCCGAGAGGGGCGCGGTGGTGGACGTTGCGATGGCCGCCGTCGATATCGGGCGACACGCCGGCCATGTCGCCCTGCCCGCGCGCGGCAACTGGGACGTCGATATCTCCGTCGAGCAGGGCGGCCAGCGCTTTGCGCAGACTCGCCGGATGTTCCTCAGGTGACCGACGCGGCCCTCTTCGCGCCGTCCGTCGCCGCTCCCGCGGCTGTGCGGACATGCGCGCACTGTGGAGAGACGCTGCGGGGCGCGACGGACACGCTGTTCTGTTGTCCGGGCTGCGCCAGCGCCCATGCCATCATCGGCGCCGCCGGACTCGGCGCTTTCTATCGGCGGCTGGAAGAGACGCGTGCCCACCGGCCTGAACCGCTCGAAATCGATTTTGCCACCTATGCCAAGCCCGACGGGCACGGGGGCGCCTCGCTGGAGCTTCTGGTCGACGGCCTCGACTGCGCCGCCTGCGTGTGGCTGATCGAGAGCCTGCTGGCGCGCAATCCCACGGTCACCCGCGCGCGGGTCCATCTCTCGACACGGCGCCTCTCGCTGGCATGGCAGGGATCGATCGACGACGCCAACGGACATGCCGGCCTGGTCGCAGCCCTGGGCTTCCGGCTGGCGCCCTACGACACCATCGCCGCGGCGGCCGGTGACGATCGCGAGACCCGCGAGCTGCTGCGCGCCCTGGCAGTGGCAGGCTTCGCGGCGGCCAACGTGATGCTGCTCTCCGTCGGCGTCTGGGCGGGCCATGACGGCTCGATGGGCGATGCCACGCGGACGCTTTTTCACTGGCTGTCGGCATCCATTGCCCTGCCGGCGGTCGCCTATGCCGGCCGGCCCTTCTTCCGCTCCGCCCTGAACGCGCTGCGTGCCGGGCGCACCAACATGGACGTGCCGATCTCGATCGGCGTCACGCTCGCCTGCATCGTCAGCCTGCACGAGGCCTGGGCCGGCGAACAGCACGCCTATTTCGATTCGGCCATCACCCTGCTGTTCTTCCTGCTGATCGGACGCTATCTCGACCGCCGCGCGCGCGGCCGCGCCCGTCAGGCCGTGCATGCGCTGCTGGCGCTGTCCAGCCGCAGCGCCACGGTGATCGGCGCCGACGGCAGCACGGCCTCGCGTCGCGTCGACAGTCTCGTTCCCGGCGACGTGCTGCTGGTCGCCGCCGGCGAACGGCTGGGCGCCGACGGCATCGTGATCGAAGGCGTGTCCTCGCTGGATGCGTCGCTGGTGACCGGCGAGAGCCTGCCGCAGCCCGCCTCTCCGGGCGTCAAGGCCTTCGCCGGCACGATCAATCTCGGCGCGGTCCTGCGCGTGAAGGTCACCGCCGCCGGCGACAACACGCTGCTCTCGGAGATCGTGCGCCTGGTCGAGGCGGCGGAGCGCGGCCGCTCGCGTTTCGTGGCGCTCGCCGACCGGGTCGCGCGCGCCTATGCGCCCGTGGTGCACCTGACGGCCCTGCTCACCTTCCTGGGCTGGACCTTGCTGGCCGGCCTCGCCTGGGACCGGGCGCTGCTGATCTCCACGGCCGTCCTGATCATCACCTGTCCCTGCGCGCTGGCGCTGGCCGTGCCGGTCGTTCAGGTCGTGGCCAGCACGCGGCTGCTGCGGTCGGGCATTCTGCTCCTGTCGCCGACGGCGCTGGAGCGCCTGGCGCAGGTCGATCACGTGGTCTTCGACAAGACCGGCACCCTCACCCTGGGGCGGCCCGAACTGGTGGCGGCACCGGACGATCCCGAGGCCCGCCAACTCGCGGCCTCGCTCGCGCTCAACTCCCGCCATCCGCTGGCCCGCGCCCTCGTGCGCGCCATCCCGGAAGCGATCCCCGCCGCGCGGGTCGTCGAACATCCGGGCGCGGGACTGAAGAGCGATGGCGTGCGGCTAGGGTCGGCGTCCTTCTGCGGCGTCACCAATCCGCCGGACGACGGACGGTCTGAACTGTGGCTCTCGCGGCCGCACTGCTCGCCCGTGCGCTTTGCCTTCGCCGACCGGCTGCGGCCCGACGCGAGTGCGACCATTGCCGCCCTGCGCCGCAGCGGCCTCGCCGTCGAAGTCCTGTCGGGCGACCGGCAGGCCGCGGTCGCCGAAGCGGCGTCGGCGGCCGGCATCACCGAATGGCGGTCCGGCGTCACGCCGGCAGAGAAGGCACAACGCCTCGCAGAGCTTGCCGCTCAGGGGAAACGCGTCCTGATGGTAGGCGACGGGTTGAACGATGCACCGGCGCTCGCGGCCGCGCACGCCTCGATCTCGCCAACCACCGCGGCCGAGGCCACCCAGTCCGCCGCCGATGCCGTCTTTCAGGGCGATGCGCTCGGGCCGGTCGCCGAGATCCTGGACGTAGCGCGCCGCGCCGACCGGCTGGTCCGCCAGAATCTTGCTCTGGCCCTCCTCTACAATCTCGGCGCCGTGCCGCTGGCGATCCTGGGCAGCGTGACGCCGCTGATCGCCGCCGTGGCGATGTCCTCGTCTTCCCTGCTGGTGATCGGCAACGCCCTGCGTCTCGGCGCCGGCGGAACGAAAGGCCGGAGGTCCTGATGGACAGTCTGCTCGTCCTGGTACCGGCGGCCCTCATCCTCGGCCTGCTCGCTCTCGCGGCCTTCCTCTGGGCCCTGCGCAACGGGCAGTACGACGATCCCGACGGCGCCGCCGGCCGCATTCTTTTCGATGACGACGACACAAGGAGCAAATGATGTCCTACTGGATCATGGGAACCATGGCCGCCCTGATGGGCCTGGTCGGGCTGTTGATGGCGGGCGCCGCGAAGGACACCGGCATCCTCGCCTTCGGCCTCGGCCTCTCGCTCTTCGGCGTCCTGTTCTGCTGGTTCATGATCAAGACCGCCTTCGACGAGGCCGAACGGAACGCCGCCGAAGGCAAGTAGCCGGGATTGATCTGGATCATGGGCCGTTGAATTCTGGCGGGCATAGTGACTCATCGCCCAAGGAGAACTCATGCCGCTCAAGAAGATCATCCTCGAACTGGCCCGTACGCCCGAGTTTCCCAACGGCAGCTCGAACCATGGCTACGAGTTCGTCGCCCCGCTGGATGCGGAGGGTCACCTGCAGTCCGACGGCTGGACCAAGCACAAGGCAGCCTGCACCGTGCGCCGCTTCTGGCAAGGAGCCGACGACGAGACCGGCCATCTGATCCATCGCCGCGACGGCAAGTGGGCCTTCTCCTACCAGCCGGGAGACGACGACGACGAGCCGATCTTCCGCTTCGACACCCACAGGTTCGTCACGGGCGAATACGTGTCCGTCACCGAGCATGACGGCGTGCAGCGGCCGTTCAAGGTCGTGAAGGTCACGCCGAAGGTGGTGTGACGCCGCGAATTGCCTGCCGTCAGGCCGCGTCGCGCATCCTGTCCGCCGACACGGCACGGGCGACGCGCGTCGCACCCTCGATCTGCTCGAGGACGGAACTTGCCTCCCAGGCTGCGCCGCGCAGCGGGTGGCCGACGGCATACAGGCGTCGCGATGGATGGCCATCGCTTCCGATCACCGCGCCGGTCGCGGCATCGGCCTCGATGCCGAACCCGACGGGATGAGGCCTCACCGCGCCTCTTGCCAGGAGATTGCGGGCCAGCGCGTCGGGCAAGCGCCGCCAGTCTGCCTCATACCCCGCGGCGTTCACGACATGATCGAAGCGACGACTCCGGCTTTCGGCATTGCCGCGCGGACGCCAGGTCACGTCTACGCCGGGCTCGGCGGACGGCGCCAATCCCTGCACGCGCCCGGCCATTCTGAAGAAGCGCCCCTGCTTCAGGACGCGATCCAGCCACGCCATGGAATCGGGCACCGCGCGGTGGAAGGCCAGGTCCCAGAAGGTCCTGAGATGGCGGGTGAACCGTCGGCGCTCGATGTCGGATGCATTGGCCCATAGCGGCTCGATGAACGGACGCAGACTCAGGACCAGGCGCTGCCAATCCTCTCCGGCTGTCGCGATGGCGCGTCGTTCCCGCTGGATTTCCCGCAACAAGGCCCGCGTCGTGTCGGGAAGGCACTCGGGACGCAGAAAAGCGGGCCACGCCTCGACCTCGCGCCGGGACCGCACGAGCAGGCCACGGCGCGAGAAGGTGAAGTAACGCCCCCGAAAGCCTCGCTTCTCCAGGCTGATCACGATGTCCAGCATCGTAAGGCTGCTGCCGATGATCGCCACATCGCCGTCCGGGCCGTCGATCGCGTCATAGGCGTTCGCCGCCCACGGATCGCCGATGTATCTCCCCTGCGAGCGCACCGACTCGGAAATCGCAAAACCCGATTCGTTTCGCACCAGGCCTGTCGCCAATACGATCATGTTAGCCGGAAGCCGGTGTCCGGAGGCGAGCAGCACCTCGCCTTCCGGCAAGACGTCCACGGCACGATCGACCACGTGCTGCACCCCGGTCTTTGCCATTTCCGACTGCACATAGTCACCGTACAGGTAGCGCGGCGGGAAACTCGCGTCGAAGTTTCCGTCGGCCGGCCCGGTCCAGCCCCGCCTGTCGGGATGGTTGGCCAGCCATCGCGACAGGTGTCCCGGATCGCCAGGATACAGGCTGAACATGCGCGCCGGCCCGTTGACGAGATGGTCGAGGTCCGGCGTGCTGTAGGCGATGCCACGCCCGAGTTCCGTTCGAGACTCGACGATCGTCACCTGCCCCGCTGGATATCCCGCCTCCACCAGCTTGATGGCGGTTGCGGCTCCTGCGAAGCCGCCGCCGAGGATCACCGTCGAATCAGCCATGATGCACGCGCGGCATGGTGTGCTCCGCGAAGCGGCGCATTTCCGCGTCGCTCAGCCCCTCGGCTTCGAGGATCAAGGTGCCAAAGCGTACGGGTGGAACGGTCATTTGAGGCGGGTCGGCGGACATGTTCGCTTATAGCACGGCCGGCGATGCGCACCGCCCGTGCCGCGAAGATCACCGCCGACTGAGGCGCACGGTCCGGGTGCTACCTTGTCTGGAGATCGACCGCCAGCGCTGCCGGCAGGCGATCGAGGCCGTAGGTGCGCATCGCGGTGCCGCTGTAGAGCGCGGTCTTCTCGGCCGCGCCGGCGCTCGCCGTCAGGCGCTTGAAGGCGTTCCACAGGACCGGGTAGCTGCACTGGCCCTTGTCGACCGGGAAGTTGCTCTCGAACATGCAGCGGTCGGCGCCGAACGCCTCGATACAGGGCTCGATATAGGGCGCCCAGGTCTTCGCCAGCTCCTCCGAGCCCGGCGGCTTCGGCTTCCTGTGGAAGTCGAAGCCGTTCACGAACATGGTGAGGCCTCCCAGCTTCACCCGCACGTTGGGCAGCGCCGCGAGTTCCATCATGCGCTGCTTCCATTCCGGATAGACCTCGCCCTGCTTGCCTCGGAACGGACCGATGCCCAGCGGGCCGCCGACATGGTCGACGACGAGGGTCAGCTCGGGCACGGCCTTCGCGAGCTTCACGACATGCGCGAGCTGCGTGTGATAGGCCCAGACGTCGAGCGGCAACCCCTGCTTCGCCAGCCGCCGCGCGCCCTCGGCGAAGGACGGATGTTCGAGCGGTCCCGGCGGCTTCATCACCAGGTTGGTCGTGACGTCCGGCGAGGGATGCCAGGCGGTGCGGTTGCGGATACCGCAGAAGCGACCGCCCGCGGCGGCTCCATGCGCTTCGAGCAAAGGCTCGACGCGGTCGCCCAAGGTGAGGTCGACCATGCCGATGATGCCGGCGCAGGCGCGCGTCGGCCCGTGACGGCCGCTCGCGCTCACCGCCGCGACGCCGGTCACGAACTCGGTCTCGCCCAGCGACTGCTCTTCGGCCGGTCCCGAGGCGCGATACATCTCCCCGCACTGCACGAAGATGGTCGCGCGTATGTCGTGGCCGCTCGACGTATCGGCCAGGAGCTGCGGCAGAAGATAGGAATGCCCGCCGTCGCGCTCCCACAGATGATGATGCGGATCGACGATCGGCAGGCCGGGCTCGAGGATGGGTTCCTCGGTAAGCCCGAGCCAGTCCTCGCGCACGATGATCTGGCGACCGTGTCCCAGCAGCGGATCGTCTTCGGCCATGGTTCTCCTACGACTGTGACGGAAGACTTCGGTCACGCTGCCTTGCCCGACAAGCGCAATCGGTGCCCTTCCACTGCACGCCGGAACGAAAAACCTTATACCGGCTCGCCTAGGTCTTTGCGCCCAGGGCCCGCACGACATAGCCGTTGAGACGGCGGGCGAAGGCCGCGGGATCGGACGGGATTTCGCCGTCGAGGATGCAGGCCTGGTCGAGCAGCAGGTTCGCGAGGTCGTCGACGTCCTGCACGCGCTCTTCCTTCTTCGCCGCGCCCAGCGCCCTCACCATCGCATGCTTCATGTTGAGCTCGAGGATGGGCTTGGCGCCGCTGCCGCGGTTCTGGCGTTCGAGCAGCCGCTCGAGTTCGCGGTCGCGGCCCTGCGCGCTCGCCACCAGGCAGGAGGCGCTGTCGGTCAGTCGCGTCGAGGCCTTCACGTCCGCCACCTTGTCGCCCAGCACCTGCTTCGCGGCCTCCAGCACGGCGGCATCGTCATCGACGGCCTCGGCGCCGGCATCCTTGGCCTTCTCTTCGTCGACGAGCGGGATCAGGCCGAAATCGACCTCGCCCTGGCTCAGCGACTTGAGCGGCTTGCCCTCGAACTCCTGCGGCAGCGTCGTCCAGAAGGCATCGACCGGATCGGTCAGCAGCAGCACCTCGACGCCGCGCGCCTTCGCGGCCTCGAGCTTGGGATTGGACTTCAGCCGGTCGAGGCTGTCGCCCACCAGATAGTAGATCTCGGTCTGGTTGGGCTTGAGGTCGGCCACGTAGTCCTTGATCGAACGCGGCGTGTCGCCCGCCGTCGAGGCGAAGCGCGCGAGGCCGAGCAACTGGGCGCGCCGCTCCTGGTCCTCGTAGAGGCCTTCCTTGAGGATCGGGCCGAAGGTCTCCCAGATCTTGCCGAACGCATCGGCATCCTTGGTGGCGGTGCTCTCCAGCTCCGACAGGACGCGGCCGACGAGGCCCGAGCGGATCTGACGGACCTGCGGATTGTTCTGCAGCATCTCGCGCGACAGGTTGAGCGGCAGGTCCTCGCTGTCGACCACGCCGCGCACGAAGCGCAGGTACGCGGGCAGCAGCTCGGCATCGTCGGTGATGTAGACCCGGCGGACATAGAGCTTCACCCGTCCCTTGCGCGCCGGATCGGTGAGATCGAACGGCGGCATGCTGGGCACGAACAGCAGCACCGCATAGGACTGCCGCCCCTCGACCTTGTAGTGCAGGGTCAGCGCCGGCTCGTCGAACGCCATGGCGAGCGAGCGATAGGCCTGCGTGTAGTCCTCCGGCGTCACCTCGGACTTCGAGCGCTGCCACAGCGCGCTCGCGGCGTTGACTTGCCGCGCCTCGCCCTTGTCGTCGATCAGCTCGATCGGAAACAGCACATGGTCGGAATAGGTCCGCACGATGCGCTCCAGCTCGTAGGGCTGGAGGTAGCGCGCCGCGTCTTCCTTGAGGTGCAGCACGATCTCCGTGCCGCGCGACACGCGGGCCGCCTGCTCGGGCGTGGCGGGCGACACCTCGAAGCCGGCGCCGCTCGCGGAGGTCCAGGTCCAGGCTTCGGCCGAACCGGCGCGGCGGCTGGTCACCTCGATGCGGTCAGCCACCATGAAGGCGGCATAGAAGCCCACGCCGAACTGGCCGATCAGGCCCAGCCCGTCCTTGGCGTCCTGCAGCCCTTTGAGGAACGCCTTGGTGCCGGAGCGCGCCAGGGTGCCGAGATTGTCGATCAGCTCCTGCCGGTCCATGCCGATGCCGTTGTCGGCGATGGTGAGGGTCTTGGCGGTGGCATCGGGCTTGAGTCGGATCGCCAGGCGCTCGTCGCCGGCCAGCAGCTCCGGCCGGGCGATGGCCTCGTAGCGGACCTTGTCGCAGGCGTCGGAGGCGTTCGACACCAGCTCGCGCAGGAAAACGTCCGTCTCGGAATAGACCGAGTGGATCATAAGGTTCAGCAGTTCGGCCACTTCGGCCTGGAACTGGTGCTTCTCCGGGCTGCCCTGGGCTGCCGAACCGTCGCCGTTCATTGCCTTGCAGTCCTCATGCTGGATTTCCCGGCGGTGGATATAGGAAAAGCGAGGCGGCCGGCAAGGGGTGCGGCAAGGCCCGCGGCCTCACCGCTTCTGCTTGGCCCGCTCGATCGCTTCCGTGATGAGGCGCCTCGCCTCGTCGACATCGCCCCAGCCCAGCAGCTTCACCCATTTGCCGGGTTCGAGGTCCTTGTAGTGGATGAAGAAGTGCTCGATCTGGTGGCGCGTGATCTCAGGCAGGTCGCCGACGGTCTTCACATGCACGTAGCGCTGGGTCAGCTTGGGCGACGGTACGGCGATGATCTTCTCGTCACCGCCGCCATCGTCTTCCATGCGCAGCACGCCGATCGGGCGCACGTTGATCACGGCGCCGGGAATGATCGGACGGGTATTGGCGACCAGCACGTCGATCGGGTCGCCGTCGTCCGACAGGGTATGCGGCACGAACCCGTAGTTTCCGGGGTAGCGCATGGGCGTGTACAGGAAGCGGTCGACCACCAGGGCGCCGGCTTCCTTGTCCATCTCGTACTTGATCGGCTCGCCACCGATCGGCACTTCGATGATCGTGTTCACGTCTTCGGGCGGCCGGTGGCCGATGGCAATGGCGTCGAGTTTCATGGCGCGATACTTACCGGAGCCGCGCCAAACCGCAAAAAGAAACCGGCGGCCCTTGCGGACCGCCGGTTCCTTTTTGTCGCAGACGGCGTGTCAGTCGTCGGCGTGGATGTCGCGGTCCTTGGTCTCCGGCATGAAGAGCAGGCCGACCACCAGGGTCATGCCGGCCACCGCGATCGGGTACCAGAGGCCGGAGTAGATTTCGTCCGGCCATGCCGTCGAACCAGCGATTGCCGATGTGATACGGCGGCGGCATCGAGATGTAGAAGCGGAGACCGCCTAGCCGCCCCTGCTCCGCTGCGACCATGCAAGCGCGGCAGCGCCGACGGCGCCAGCGAGAGCCCAAAGAAGGCCAGTCTCCAGTGTGGCGCCCAGTCCATAGTGCTGAAACACGAAAAAGGCCGCCGCCGCCGCCGAAGCGTGCATGAGCATGCGAAGGGCGAGATTGTTGCTCACGGCGGCTCCCAGGTGCGGCAGAGGTTCCGCCGCGATGGCGGAACCTCTGTTCTACGGTGCGATTGAGGCGGTTCAGGTTACCGCTTCGCAACATCCTCTTC
>JBILYJ010000176.1:0-9218 GCA_044377795.1 Reyranella sp.
GACGCAGGAAGTCGAACAGCGTGCGCCGCGCGGCGGCGTTCTGCTGCTCGGTGAAATAGTGGGTGGCGCCGGGGATCACGACCGCCTCGGCCTCCTTGCCATGCGTGCGCAGCGCCTCGGCCATGGCGAGCGACTGCTCGACCGGCACGTTCTCGTCGCGGTCGCCGTGCAGCAGCAGGACCGGGGCGTCGATCTGCGCGACCCGCAGGATCGGCGAGCGCACCGGCAGGCCCTCGGGCCCGCACAGATCGTCGAGATAGTCGCGCATGTAGGGATTGGCCTCGCGCCAGCGCGCCAGATCCGTGGGCGCGAAGAAGGAAGCGACGGCGCGTATCGGCGGCTTATGGGCGGCGGCGAGCAGCGCCACCTGTCCGCCCATCGAGGCGCCGACCAGCGCGATGCGATCGCGGTCGACCAGGGGGCGCTTGGCCAGCCAGTCGATGGCGGCCAGCACATCGAGCGGCTGGCGCAGGCCCTGGTCGTTCTCGCCTTCCGAGCCCAGCCAGCCGCGCAGCGACAGCGCGAGGGCGGCGTAGCCATTGGCCGCGGCGGCACGTGCCAGGCCCACCATGTTGTGGGCATGGCCGGCAAAACCGTGGAGCAGGATCAGCGCCGGATAGGGCGGCTGGCCGGCCACCGGCTTGAAGAAATAGCCGCCCAGGCTGACGCCGTGGCCGGGCACGCGCACCGGCTCGGCGTCGGGAACGTCGGGCAGGTCGTCCCAGCGGTGCATGACTTCGATGGGCACGCCGTCGGGATCGCGGAAGCCCACCGAATAATAGCCGGGAGCCAGATAGTCGAGTTCCTGCGGCGGCTGGATGATCTCAGCGCCGGCGTCGCGCAGCTCGGCAAACACCTGGTCGACCTGGCCGCGACTCTCGGCCGACACCGCGAGCCACAGCGCACCCGGCCCGTAGGAGATGCCGTCCTTGGCCTGGCGCATCACGAAGTGGTCGTAGCCGCGCGACCACATCACCCGGTCGGGACTGGTCCAGACGCGATGGAAGCCCAGCATCGGAAGCCACAGGCGATGGAAGGCGACGGATCGCGCCAGATCACTCACCTCGATGGCCGCGCCGGCGAAGGAAGACCGCGGCCGCATCAGCTCGGCTCGAGCCCCAGCGTCAGCAGCTCGTCGCGGCGCAGATGCTGCTCGCCCGCCAGGAAGAACTCGTCGAGCTGCGGCGGCTTCACCCTCGTGCCGGCCAGCATCGCGTGTGCCTGGCCGCGGTGATGGGTCTGGTGCTGGAAGAGATGTTCCAGGATCGAGATCACGCTGGAGGGCGGCGGCGTGCGGTTCGGCCGCGGCAGCGACAGGCCCTCGGCAAGGCTTTCCTCGGTCTGGCGCTCGCAGAAGGCGAGCAAGCGCCGGTCGCTGGCGATCTGGGCATCATAAAGCGAGGCGGCGTCGGGGAAGTCGGGGACCGGGTCGTCATAGCGCTGCAGCACCGTCGGCTCGCGGTGCAGGGCGTTGATGTAATAGAGATCGACCCAGAGGATGTGATTGAGCGTGGCGCGCAGCGAGGGGAAGAAGCTGGTGCGCGGCGCGGCGAACTCTTCCGGCGTCAGCGCCTTGCAGGCGGTCAGCAGCCGGTGGTTCGCCCAGATGTTGTTGCGGGCCATGGCGACGGCATGGCCTGGAAGCCCCGTCGCCATGGGTCCCGTGTCCGCCGGCGTCAGGCCGCGTGGGCCAGGTTGCGCAGCACGTAATGCAGCACGCCGCCGTTCTTGAAGTAGCCGACCTCTTCCGCGGTATCGATGCGGCAGGTCAGCATGATCGTCTCCGACGCGCCGTCGGGGCGATGGATGGTGAGCGGCACGTCCATGCCGGGCTTCAGCTCGCCGTCGATGCCGCCCACGTCGTAGGTCTCGCGGCCGGTGAGGTTCAGCGTCTTGCGCGTCATGCCGTCCTTGAACTGCAGCGGCAGCACGCCCATGCCGACCAGGTTCGAGCGATGGATGCGCTCGAAGGTCTCGCAGACCACCGCCTTGACGCCCAGCAGGTTGACGCCCTTGGCCGCCCAGTCGCGCGACGAGCCGGTGCCGTATTCCTTGCCCGCGATCAGGACCTGCGGCGTGTGCTCCTTCTTGTAGCGCATCGCCACGTCGTAGATCGGCTCGGGCTGGTCGGTCGTGTAGTGGTGCGTGAAGCCCCCCTCGATGCCCGGGACCATCTCGTTCTTGAGGCGGATGTTGGCGAAGGTGCCGCGCATCATCACCTCGTGATTGCCGCGGCGCGTGCCGTACTGGTTGAAGTCCTTGGCCTCGACGCCTTCCTCCATCAGGTACTTGCCGGCGGGGCTGTCCTTCTTGATCGAGCCGGCGGGCGAGATGTGGTCGGTGGTGATCGAGTCGCCGAACTGGCCGAGCGGGCGGGCGCCCGTGATGTTGGTGAGCGCGGCCGGCGTCTTGCCCATGCCCTCGAAGTAGGGCGGGTTGCGCACATAGGTCGACTTGTCGTCCCAGGCGTAGGTCAGGCTGGGCTTGGTCTTGATGCCGCGCCAGAACCGGTCACCCTCGAAGACGTTGGCGTAACGCTTCTTGAAGGCCTTGGCCGTCACGAACTTGTCGACGGTCTTGGAGACCTCCATGTTCGACGGCCAGATGTCCTTCAGGTAGACGGGCTTGCCGCCCTTGCCGATACCGATCGGATCCTTGGTGATGTCGATCTTCATCGAGCCGGCCAGCGCGTAGACCACGACCAGCATCGGAGAGGCGAGGTAGTTGGCGCGGGTCAGCGGATTGACGCGGCCCTCGAAGTTGCGATTGCCGGAGAGCACCGAGCTCACGACAAGGTCGCCGTCGCCGATCGCCTTGGTGACCGGGTCAGGCAGCGGGCCGGAATTGCCGATGCAGCTCGTGCAGCCGTAACCGACGAGGTTGAAGCCGAGCTTGTTCAGGTCCTTCTGCAGGCCCGAGGCCTCGAAGTACTCCGTCACGACCTGCGAGCCCGGCGCCAGCGAGGTCTTCACCCACGGCTTGACCTTGAGGCCGAGCTTCACCGCGTTGCGCGCTATCAGGCCGGCGCCCAGCATGACGTAGGGGTTCGAGGTGTTGGTGCAGGAGGTGATGGCCGCGATCACCACGTCGCCGTGGCCGAGGTCATAGTCGGTGCCCTCGCACTTGATGCGCTTGCCGTCGTCCTTGCGGTCGAATTCCTTTTCCATGTTCGCGACGAACTGCTGGGCGGCGTCGTCGAGCGGCACGCGATCCTGCGGGCGCTTCGGGCCGGCAAGGCTCGGCACCACGTCGCCCAGGTCGAGCGACAGCGTGTCGGTGAAGACCGGCTCGGGCGACTTCTTGGAGCGCCACAGGCCCTGCTTCTTGGCATAGGCCTCGACGAGCTTGGCGGCCGTGCCGCGGTTGGTGGTCTTGAGGAAGCCCAGCGTGATCTCGTCGACCGGGAAGAAGCCGCAGGTCGCGCCGTATTCCGGCGCCATGTTGGCGATGGTCGCACGGTTGGCCAGCGGCAGGTCCGCCAGACCGTCGCCGTAGAACTCGACGAACTTGTTCACCACGCCCTTCTTGCGCAGCATCTGGGTGACGGTGAGTACCAGGTCGGTCGCGGTCGCGCCTTCCTTGAGCTTGCCCGTGAGCTTGAAGCCCACGACATCGGGAATGACCATCGGCTGCGGCTGGCCGAGCATGGCGGCCTCCGCCTCGATGCCGCCGACGCCCCAGCCCAGCACGGCCAGGCCGTTCACCATCGTGGTGTGCGAGTCGGTGCCGACCAGCGTGTCGGGATAGGCGATCGTCTCCTTGCCTTCCTTCTTGGTCCACACGACCTGGGCCAGGTACTCGAGGTTGACCTGGTGGCAGATGCCGGTGCCCGGCGGGACGACGCGGAAGTTGTCGAACGCCATCGAACCCCAGCGCAGGAACTGGTAGCGCTCCAGGTTGCGCTCGTATTCGAGCTTCACGTTGGAGCCGAAGGCGCTCGCATTGCCGAAATTGTCGACGATCACCGAGTGGTCGATCACGAGGTCGACCGGGACCAGCGGGTTGATCTTCTTGGCGTCGCCGCCCAGCTTGCCCATGGCGTCGCGCATGGCGGCGAGATCGACCACGGCCGGGACGCCGGTGAAATCCTGCATCAGCACGCGGGCCGGGCGGAAGTTGATCTCCTTGGTGGAGCGGCCGCCGTTCTTCAGCCACTGCGCGAAGGCGGAGATGTCGGTCTTCTTGACGGTCGTGCCGTCCTCGTGGCGCAGCAGGTTTTCCATCAGGACGCGGAGCGAGAAGGGCAGGCGGGACAGGTCGCCGACCTCCTTCTCGACCGCCTTCAGGCTGAAATAGGTATAGCTGCGGCTACCGACCTTCAGTGTCTTGCGAGCCTTGAAGCTATTGGGATGGGCGGCGGCCATATCTACACTCCTGGAAGGTCGATTCTCTGCGGATGTGGGGCAAAATAGGGGCATGCACCTCCGCAGGCAATCGGCGGATGCAGCTTTGCGGCCGTTGTGTCAGATTGGACGCATGCGACGTCGAATGGGTTACGCATTTGGGGTTCTTGCCGCGGGGCTGGCCCTGTCGGGCGAGGCGTCGGCGCAGCGGAACGCGGCCGAATCCTGGGACTCCAGCGCGCGTGGCTTTTCGTCCGGCGGACCTGCTGCGCCTTCGCTGCCCGGCGCGACGGGCGGAGGCGGGGGCGCGACCCTCGAATCGCTGAACAAAATCCTGTCGGCGTCGCAGCTCTCGGCCTTCGACCGGTCCATCTATCTCAGCATCCGTGCGTTCCAGCTGAGCCGGCTGGGCCGCGAAGCCGACAGCCAGAAGGACATTGCCGAGATGGGCAAGGTCCTGCCGGGCGACTGGCAGGTCGTGCTGTCGAGCACGATGCCGGGTCTGGCGGGCGGCGGCGACCGGGCGGCGGCGCTGCGCACCCTGGACAGCGCGCTGCAGCGCAAGCCGGGCGATCCGTCCCTGACGATCGCCCAGGCCCAGGTCTACATGCAGATCGCCGACTTCCAGCGGGCCCTCGGCCTGCTGGATACGGCCCTCGCCAGCGCCCAGGCGCCGGGCGACCGGCGGTCGGCGCTGTTCTACCGCGGCCATGCAAATTTCAACCTCGGCAACTATGCGCAGGCAGCCGACGATTTTGATGCCTCGCTTGCGGGCCGGCCCAATTTCAAGTCGAAGCAGGCGCCGCTGCTCTGGCGCTATGCCGCGCAGGTCCGTGCCCGGCGCGATGCCCGCACGGTCCTCGTGCGCGATGTCGGGGCGGAGAGCCTGAACGAATGGCCGGGCCCGATCCTGCGGTTCCTGATGGGCAAGGGCACGGCGGGCGAGCTCGAGGTCGCAGCCGAGTCCGACGACGGGGCCAAGCGCGCCAACGGCAAGTGCCCGGCCGCCTTCTTCATCGGCATGGACGCCGTCCGCCGCGGCGACAAGCAGCGCGCGCGCGAACAATTCCAGCTCGCCCAGGCGCGCTGCCCCACCGTATCGGAGCTGAACTGGGCCGCCTCCAGCGAGCTGAAGCGGCTTTAACAAGTACTCTGTCGTCTCGACCGGAGCGCGCAGCGCGGAGTGGAGAGACCTTGTCTCCATCAAAAGCCGGCATTTCGTAGAGGCAAGGTCTCTCCGCTACGCCTCGCTACGCGAGGCTCCGGTCGAGACGACGGAGCTTATTCAATACCCCCTACTCACCCCAGCAGCGCCAGCGGCGACACGAAACGGGTGATCTCCGCCAGGACCTGGGCCGGTTGCTGCAGGTGCGGGCTGTGGCCGCAGTCGGGCACCAGCCGCGTCTCGCAATAGCCGCCGACCTTGCCGGCGATGATCCCGAGCTGCAGTTCGGAGCCGTATTCGTCGTCTTCGCCCTGGATCGCCTGCACCGGCACGACGACACCCGGCAGTCTGCCGTTGGCGTCCATCGGCTCGAAACCGGGCGCGACCCAGGCGTCCGCCCAGAGATGGAACGCGCCCTCGACGTCGTCGTGATACTTCGCGAGCCTCGGGCGCAGGTCGCCGGCGGCGAAGGCCGCGCGGGCCCGGGTGATCGCCTCGACGCAGACCGGCTCGTTGATCGCGTGCGCGGCCAGGGTCACCACGGCGCGCAGCGGCTCGGGATCGGCCGCGGCATAGTTCAGCGCGATCGTGCCGCCGTCGCTGTGGCCCACCAGCACGCAATCCTCGACGCCGAGCGCTGCCAGTAGCTGCGGCAGGACGAGATCTGCCTCGACCTCCATGTAACGGACACCGGGATCGGACGGCCAGGCGCTCGACCTTCCATAGCCGGTGCGGTCGTAGACGATGCCGGCACAGCGCGTGGCGTCGCAGAGCTTCTGGGGGAAGTCGCGCCACATCTCGATGCAGCCCAGGCCCTCGTGCAGGAAGACCAGCACCGTCCGGTCGAGCCCGTCGTCGCGCGCCGGCGTGAGGCGGCGCACCCGGAGGCGGCGGTCGGCGAGATCGATGAATTCGTCTTCGGAGGGCATCGCCTCTTTTCGGGGCGCCTCAGCCGCCGGTCAAGACGGCGTCGTGCCCTGGTCGGATCGCCCTCGTGGGAACGCTTGCAGGGCGCTTGGTGGACGCTTGCCGTGCTAGGATTACTTCCATCGCCAATACGTCCAGGGAGTGTGGACGCCCATGAGGGTCCTTCTCGTCGAGGACAACGACGAACTTGTCAGCCTGCTGGTCAAGGGCCTGGCGCGCAGCGGCTTCTCCGCGGATGCGGTGGCCAATGCCGGCGATGCCGCGCATTCGCTGGCCGCCATGCGCTACGCGGCGATCGTGCTCGACCTCGGTCTGCCCGACGAGGACGGGCTGTCGCTGCTGCGCAGCATCCGCGGACGTGGCGATTCGACGCCGGTTCTCGTCCTCACGGCGCGCGACGGGGTGAGCGACCGGGTCAACGGCCTGCGCGCCGGTGCCGACGACTACCTCGTGAAGCCGTTCGCCATGGAAGAGCTGGTGGCGCGCCTTCAGGCGCTGCTGCGCCGGCCCGGCAACCTGCTCGGCCGCCAGCTCTCCTTCGGAAACGTCTCGCTGGAGACGGAAGGGCGGCAGGTCTTCGTCGGCGGCAAGTTGCGGGTTTTCGCGGCCCGCGAGACGGCGATCCTGGAAATCCTGCTGCGGCGGGGCGGCAATGTGGTGCCGAAGCGCCTGTTCGAGGATCAGCTCTTCGGCCTGTCGGGGGATGTCGGCTCGAACGCGGTCGAGGTTTACGTCCATCGCCTGCGAAAGATGCTGTCGGACTGCGGTGCGACCGTGAAGATCCATACCGTTCGCGGCGTCGGCTATCTGCTGTCCGAGGAAAAGGCCGCCGTTTGAGGCGCTTCCGCTCGATCCTCTCGCGCGTGGTCGCGTTGCATGTCGTGGCAATCGGCGTCACCTCGATCCTGATGCCGCTGGCGCTCTACTGGCTGCTCAACGAGGCGGCCAACAGCCTCCACCGCGACGCGCTACGCGGCCAGGCGCTCACGATCGCGAGCTTCCTGCGACCGACCCCCGAGGGAGGCGTCACGCTCGACATTCCGCAGGAGGCCCAGCCCATCTATTCCGGCGACTACGCCCTCTATGCCTATGCCATCCTCGATTCGAAGGGGCAGGTGTTGTTCACCTCGCGTACGGACGATGCGCCGCTCTCGGCGGCCAACGACTCGCTGACGAAAGACTCGTTCGCGCAGCGTCGCAGCAAGGGTCCGCCACTCATCGGCGTGAATGTGCCGCGCGCCATCGGCGACCGTCTCTACTGGATACAGGTCGGGCAGGACCTGGCGCACCGCGACGTCATCATCGACGATATCGTCGCTTCTTTCCTGCCGCGCGTCGCCTGGATCACCTTCCCGATCCTGCTGCTCCTTCTGCTGATCGACATCATGATCTTCCGCCGTGCCCTCGACCCGGTGCGCGCCGCGTCCGAAACGGCGGCGTCGATCGGGCCGACCACCACCGATGTCCGCCTCTCGGAACAGTCGATGCCGAGCGAGATCGTGCCGCTCGTGCGCGCGGTCAACCAGGCGCTCGCCCGGCTCGAAGCAGGCTTCCGCGCACAGCGCGAGTTCACGGCCGACATGGCGCACGAACTGCGGACGCCTCTGGCCATCATGCGTGCCCGCGTCGATTCGATGGAGGACCTGCCGCTGCGTCGGTCGCTGGAGACCGACATCGTCAACATGACCCGCACCGTGAACCAGGTCCTCGACATCGCCGAACTCGAGGTGTTCGTGGTGGACGGCGACTCCAGGGCGGATCTGCAGAACGTCTGTGCCGACGCGGTCGCCTTCATGGCGCCGCTCGTGGTCGACAGCGACAGGACGATCGCCCTGACCGGCGCGGAGACGCCGGTGTGGGTGCATGGCCATGCCGAAGCGCTGTTCCGGGCGGTCCGCAATCTCGTCGAGAATGCCATTCGTCACACACCGGCCGGCGGGGCGATCGAAGTCGATGTCGCCGTGGACGGAACGGTTCGGGTGCTGGATGAAGGCCCTGGCGTGCCGCTCGGCGAGCGCGAGACGATCTTCAAGCGCTTCTGGCGGCGCGACCGGGCCCAGCCTGACAGCCGCGGGCTGGGACTGGCCATCGTGACCCGCGTGGCGGCCGCACACGGCGGCACCATCTCGGTCGACGACCGGCCGGGGGGAGGCGCGGTCTTCACGCTTCGCCTGCGCCCCGCGCGCCCGATGTGAGGCAGGGGCACCGACCCGGGGGGACCTCGGTCCACGACGGGCCTATACTCCGGCCATGGCGGAAGCCGAGATCCGCAAGATCATCCACGTCGACATGGACGCCTTCTACGCGTCCGTGGAGCAACGCGACGATCCTTCGCTGCGCGGCCGGCCGGTCGCGGTCGGCGGGCGGCAGCGCGGCGTCGTGATGGCGGCGAGCTACGAGGCACGCAAGTTCGGCGTGCGCTCGGCCATGCCGTCGGTCACCGCCAAGCGCCTGTGCCCGGAGCTGCACTTCGTGAAGCCGCGCTTCGAAGTCTACAAGGAAGTGTCGCGCCAGATCCGCGAGATCTTCCTCGACTACACGCCGCTGGTGGAGCCGCTGTCGCTCGACGAGGCCTATCTCGACGTCACGACCAACCTCAAGGGCATGCCGCTCGCGTCGGAGATCGCGCGCGAGATCCGGGCGCGTATCCTGGAACGCACGGGCCTCACCGCCTCGGCCGGCATTTCCTACAACAAGTTCCTGGCCAAGCTCGCCTCCGACCATCGCAAGCCCGACGGCCAGACGGTGATCCCGCCGGAAAAGGGGCCGGCCTTCGTCGAAGG
>JBILYJ010000177.1:0-9216 GCA_044377795.1 Reyranella sp.
GCTAGCGCGTCTACCAATTCCGCCATGGCCGCGCCGGTTCGATGGCGCGGGGGATACCAAATCGCCCCCCCAGTGGCAAGGCGGGCTTGCACGAAGGCCGGGAAGTGCCGATTTTGCCACAATGAACAGGCTCGAATGGCGTATCTCCGACAGTGCCGTCCCCTATGACGAGGCCCTGGCCACGATGGAAGCGCGCGTCGCCGACATCCGCGCCGGACGGGCGGGCGAAATGGTCTGGCTGCTGGAGCATCCGCCGCTCTACACCGCAGGCACCAGCGCGCGGACACAGGACCTGCTGCAGCCCGCGCGCTTTCCCGTCCACGTTGCCGGGCGCGGCGGCCAGTACACCTATCATGGCCCCGGCCAGCGGGTGGCCTATGTGATGCTCGACCTCAGGGCGCGCCGCCAGGACGTCCGGCGTTACGTTTCCGACCTCGAGGAATGGACGATCCGCACGCTCGGCCGCTTCAACGTCAAGGCGGAGCGGCGGGAGGGCCGCGTCGGCGTCTGGGTCGTGCGGCCGGACAAACCGCCGCTGCCCGGCGGCAGCCCGCGCGAAGACAAGATCGCGGCCATCGGTGTGCGCATCCGCCACTGGGTGGCGTTCCATGGCATCTCGATCAACGTCGAGCCCGATCTGTCGCACTATGCGGGAATCGTTCCCTGCGGCATTGCCGACCATGGTGTCACATCGCTGGTCGATCTCGGCCTGCCGGTGACCTTGGCCGATCTCGATGCGGCCCTGGCCGAAACCTTCCAGGAAGTGTTCGGCGAAATCAGGCCGTCGGCAGCCGCGTAAAGCCCGACGGCAGGACATCGAGGTCGACCAGCTCGACGTCGACCGCGTCGACCCGCGCGAGCGTCGGACCGCGGCGGCAGGCTTCGATCATCCTGCTCACCGCCTCGTCGTCGCCGACGACCAGCGCCTCGACCGAGCCGTCGGTGCGGTTGCGCACCCAGCCGCTGAGGCCCAGCCGCTGGCCCGTGGCGACCGCCCAGTCGCGGTAGCCCACGCCCTGGACCCGGCCGGTGATCGCGAGACGCGCCTGCAACGCCATCCGGCTCAGGCGAACTCGATGATCTTCTGGTCGACGCGCAGGCTGTCGCCGGCCTTGGCATGCAGCGTCTTCACCGTGCCGTCGCGCGTCGCGCGCAGCACGTTCTCCATCTTCATCGCCTCGACCACGGCCAGCGCCTCGCCAGCCTTGATCTCCTGCCCTTCGCTCACGGCAAGAGAGGCCAGGAGACCAGGCATCGGCGAGAGCAGGAACTTGGAGGTGTCGGGGGCCGCCTTGACCGGCATCAGCGCATAGAGTTCGGCCTGGCGCGGCGTCAGCACCAGGACGTCCGCCTGGCCGCCTTCATGCGTCAGGCGCCAGCCGGAGCCCAGCGCATCGATCTGCACCACCACCGGATGCTGGTCGACCTTGGCGCGCATCAGCGGCTCGCCCGGCATCCAGTCGGATTCGATCTCGATCCGGCGGCCGTCGATGTCGACAGCAAACTCGAGGCCACCGCCACTCACGGACACCGGCATCGGCGCCCGATTGAGCATGACCACGCGTTCGGACTGCGGCGCGCCCGCCCGATGGGCATGGATGCGGTCCACCACGGCGGCGACGGCCGCCAGCACCGCCGGGTCCTTCGGCGGCAGGTGCGCCGCCGTGAAGCCGCCCTTGAACTCCTCGGCGATGAAGTTGGTGGTGAGCTTGCCGGCCCGGAAACGCGGATGCGCCATCAGCGCCGCGAGGAACGGCACGTTGTGCGACACGCCACGGACGTAGAACTCGTCCAGCGCGCGGCGCATGCGGTCGATCGCCTCGTCGCGCGTGTTCCCGTGCGTGCAGAGCTTGGCGATCATCGGGTCGTAGAACATCGAGATCTCGCCGCCCTCGTAGACGCCGGTGTCGACGCGCACGTCGGGTCCCGCCTCGGGCTCGCGGTACTTCACGAGGCGCCCCGTGGACGGCAGGAAATTACGGAACGGATCCTCGGCGTAGAGCCGCGCCTCGACGGCCCAACCCTGCAGCTTCACGTCCTTCTGCTGGAACGGCAGCTTCGCGCCCGCCGCCACTCGGATCATCAGCTCGACGAGGTCGAGGCCGGTGATCAGCTCGGTCACCGGATGCTCGACCTGCAGGCGCGTGTTCATCTCGAGGAAGTAGAACTTGCGGTGCTTGTCGACGATGAATTCGACGGTGCCGGCGCTCTTGTAATTGACCGCCTTCGCCAACGCGACGGCCTGCTCGCCCATCGCCTTGCGCGTCTTGGCGTCGAGGAACGGGCTCGGAGCCTCCTCGATCACCTTCTGGTGGCGGCGCTGGATCGAGCACTCGCGCTCCCAGAGATAGATGCAGTTGCCGTGGCCGTCGGCGATCAGCTGGATCTCGATGTGGCGCGGCTCCTCGACGTATTTCTCGATGAACACGCGGTCGTCGGCGAACGAGGCCTTGGCCTCGTTGGTCGCCGAGCCGAAGCCTTCATGCGCTTCGGCATCGTTGTAGGCGATGCGCATGCCCTTGCCGCCGCCGCCGGCGGAGGCCTTGATCATGACCGGGTAACCGATCTTCTGGGCGATCTTCACCGCCTCGTCGGCATTGGGAATCGCCGCAAGATAGCCGGGCACGGTGCTGACACCGGCTGCCTGCGCGAGCTTCTTGGACTCGATCTTGTCGCCCATGGCGTAGATGGCGTGGGCGTCGGGACCGATGAAGGCGATACCGGCCTCGGCCAGCGCCTTCTGGAAGGCTTCCTTCTCGGAGAGGAAGCCGTAGCCCGGATGCACCGCCTGCGCGCCGGTTGCCTTGCAGGCCTCGACGATCTTGTCGATCAGCAGGTAGGACTGTGCCGAGGGCGGCGGTCCGATCAGCACCGCCTCGTCGGCCTCGCGCACATGCAGCGCGTCGGCATCGGCTTCGGAGTAGACCGCCACGGTCTTGATGCCGAGCCGCTTGCAGGTGCGGATGACGCGGCAGGCGATCTCGCCGCGGTTGGCGATCAGGATCTTGTCGAACAGCGGTCCGTTGGCTGCGGGCTTCGCGCCCGGCGCGTTCTTCGCAACCGCGACGCCCTTGGACGCTCTCTGGGGCGTGCCCTTGGCGGCGACCTTGGCGACCTTCTTCTTGGCGGCCATGCTCACATTCCTTCTTTTCTGCGATCGAAGAAGCCCCTGGCCCACATTGTGTGAGCGCCGATCAGGGGCAACCAGACGATGAGGACCCAGAGCCACCACGGATACTGACGGCTCACGATGAAATTCAGCGGGATGATCACGAGCAGCGCGAGAAGCCCGACCATCAGGTGCTTGCGCACGATCCGGCCGCGCCTCATGCGCTCCTCGCGAGACAGGTGCACGTCGCTTCCGTCACAGGGGAACGTTGCCGTGCTTGCGCCACGGATTCTCGAGCTTCTTGGTCTCGAGCGTGGCCAGTGCCCTGCAGATTCGGCGGCGTGTGCCGTGCGGCATGATCACGTCGTCGATGAAGCCGCGATTGGCCGCCACGAATGGATTGGCGAACTTCTGGCGGTATTCCTCGGTGCGCGCCGCGATCTTGGTGGCGTCACCGACATCGGACCGGAAGATGATCTCGACTGCGCCCTTGGCGCCCATCACCGCGATCTCGGCGCCCGGCCAGGCATAGTTCACGTCGCCGCGCAGGTGCTTGGACGCCATCACGTCGTAGGCGCCGCCATAGGCCTTGCGGGTGATCACGGTGACCTTCGGCACGGTGGCCTCGGCATAGGCATAGAGCAGCTTGGCGCCGTGCTTGATGATGCCGCCGAACTCCTGCGTCGTGCCCGGCAGGAAGCCCGGCACGTCGACGAAGGTCACGATCGGGATGTTGAAGGCGTCGCAGAAGCGCACGAAGCGGGCGGCCTTGCGCGAGCTGTCGATGTCGAGGCAGCCCGCCAGCACCATCGGCTGGTTGGCCACGAACCCCACTGTACGGCCGGCCATGCGGCCGAAGCCCACGACCATGTTGGCGGCCCATTCCGGCGACAGCTCGAAGAAGTCGCCCTCGTCCACGACCTTCAGGATCAGCTCCTTGATGTCGTAGGGCTTGTTCGGATTCTCGGGCACCAGCGTGTCGAGCGAGAAATCGTCGCGATCGACCGGGTCGAGCGTCGCGCGGACCGGCGCCTTCTCGCGATTGTTCGAGGGCAGGAAATCGACGAAGCGGCGAAGCTGCAGCAGCGCCTCGATGTCGTTCTCGTAGGCGAGGTCGGCCACGCCCGACTTCTGGGTGTGGGTGAGCGCACCGCCCAGTTCCTCCTGCGTCACCGTCTCGTGCGTGACGGTCTTCACCACGTCGGGGCCGGTGACGAACATGTAGGAACTGTCCTTCACCATGAAGATGAAGTCGGTCATCGCCGGCGAGTAGACGGCGCCGCCGGCGCAGGGGCCCATGACCATCGAGATCTGCGGGATCACACCCGACGCCAGCACGTTGCGCTGGAACACGTCGGCATAACCCGCGAGCGAATCGACACCTTCCTGGATGCGCGCGCCGCCCGAATCGTTCAGGCCGAGCACCGGTGCGCCGACCTTCATGGCCATGTCCATGACCTTGCAGATCTTGGTGGCGTGCATGCCGGATAGGGCGCCGCCAAACACCGTGAAATCCTGGCTGAACACATAGACCAGCCGGCCGTTGATCGTGCCGTGGCCGGTGACCACGCCGTCGCCCGGGATCTTCTGGTTCTCCATGCCGAAATCGATCGAGCGATGCTCGACGAACATGTCGTATTCCTCGAACGACCCGGGATCGAGGAGCGCATCGATGCGCTCGCGCGCCGTCAGCTTGCCCTTGGCGTGCTGCGCCTCGACACGGCGCTCGCCACCGCCCAGACGCGCCGCTGCCCGCCTGAGCTCGAGTTCTTCCAACATTTTCTGCATCTAAATCTCCGGCCCTCGGTCAGTTTTCGGCCAATAACGCGATCACGTCTAGCGCAGGAATCGCTTCTCGTTTTCCTTCACCGTGCCCATTCTCTGCAAATCGAACACCGCGTCGACCGTGGCAATACTCGCCTCCACGCCGTGAATTCCGCCGTCGCGGCGGATCTGCGCGAAGGTCGCCCGCATCGCCCCGACCGCGGCACGAATCGCGTGGTTGCCCCAGATCAGCAGGCCGACCTTCTTGAGCTCGCGCACCTGCGCCACCGTCATCTGCGGATAGGCGGTCGGCACCAGCGCGATCGGCACCTTGCCGTCCCACGCCTTGATGAAGGCCTCGATTTCGTCGGGCGTCTTCTGCTTGGAATGGACCAGAATCAGGTCGGCGCCCGCGGCCTCGTAGGCCTGTGCCCGCTTCAGTGCCTCGTCCTGACCGAGCCCCGCGATCAGCGCCTCGGTACGTGCCACGACGACGAGGTCGGGGTCGCGGCGGGCCGCGCGCGCCGCCTCGATCTTGCCCTGGAACTCCTCGATGCGGACCATGTCCTGCCGGCCGCCGGCGATCAGGCTGGTAACCTTGGGGAAGCTCTTGTCCTCCATCACGATCGCGCCCACGCCGGCGCGCTCGTACTGCTCAACGGCATAGAGGACGTTGATGGCGTTGCCAAAGCCGGTGTCGATGTCGGCCACCACCGGCAGGCCCGAGCGCTCGACCATGGCGCGCGTCATGTCGAGATGCTGGGTCATCGACACGATGCTGACATCGGGCACGCCATACAGGGCGGAGAGCTCGAAACCCGAGGCCCAGATCGCGTCGAAGCCCGCTTCCGCGGCAAGCATCCCCGACAGCGGGCTGTGCGCCGCCATCGCCTCGACGAGCCCCTTCTCGGCCATGACCTTCCGCAGCCTGGTGCCCGCTCCCATGATCCCCCTCAGCCGCGCAGACGCGCGTTTTCCAGCAATGAAAGAAAACGGGCGCACGCCGCGATGTCCCGGCGCACCCCTTCGCGATGCTTCTCCGCGAGTGGATCGTCGCCCCAGCGATCGACCTGGTAGAGCTCGTCCATCTGGGCGGCAGCAAAGGCGCCGGCCGCATCGAGGCGCCTCTCCGACACCGCCAGCCCGATCACCACCGATCCTGCCGTGTGCGTGAGATTGTAGAGCGCCGAGAGCGCCAGATCGCCGTGTGCCGAAACCGCCTCGTGAAGCTGCGCTTTCGCCTCTTCGGGTTGATCTACGAAGCCGATACCGTCGGCGGTGACCAGCCGGGCGCCGTGACGCTCGGCCGCCCAGTCGAGCAAGGGCTGCCACAACTCCTGCTGCAGCTTCACCAGGCTCTCCGGCGCCGTCGCGCGATAACAGAGGAGATCCGAGCCCGCATACTTGGCCGTATCGGCGATCACTTCGTCGCGCCGCGCCACGACGCGGTCGATGCCGGTCGCGGCGAGACGCGTCAGCGGCAGGTGCGCGGCATTGATCTCGGCCTTTTCGGGCACCGCCGCCCACTCTGCAGCGATGGCCTCGGCGAGCACCCGCGTCGGCACCACCAGGATCGCCTTGGCCGGTGTCCGCATGGGCTTGCCATCGAGCAGGACATGAAATCCGTCCTCGCCCTGTTCGACACCCGTATCCTTGTAGAAGCGCTTCATTCAGCTCCCGATCAAATCACGATGCGGAATTCGCCGTTCTCCTGTCGCATCGTGGCGTCGGGATTACACGCGGTGCGGGGCCGCCGACAAGACCGCGGTTAGCGGCCCTGACTGCGCTGCGGACCGGGGGTGCGCGCCGGCGGCGGTCGGGAGGCCCGCTGACGCACGTCCGACGTCGGCACCGGCATCTGGGCCCGCAGACCGGGCCGCAGGGCCTCCACGCGAGGCGCCAGCACGGCGCAGGCGTTGGCGCCGGCCTGCCGGCCCGCCTGCGCGACCTGTGCCACGAGGCTGGGAATCGGGCCGCCGCCGACCAGCAGCTTGGAGAGGTTGGGGTCGACCGCACTCGCCGTGGCCTTGCCCGCCCCGCCCTTGATGCGCATCGGCACGGCGAGGGCCGCGTTCTGAGGGTCGCGCGCCTCGGGCGCCAGGATGAACTCCCAGCCGTCGGTGCGCAGGTGGAAGTAGCCACCGCCGACCAGCACGCCGCGCGGCGTGTCGACGACCAGACGCCGGAGGTTGGCGACGCCGCTGCTGACCTCGAAACGTCCGGCGATACAGTTGAACGGCACGCCGGCATCGGTGCCGCCCAGCAGCCGCTGCGTCTCCGGCGGCCAGTTGGCGAGCGGGCTCTGAGGCCAAATCCCCTTGCCCATGGCGACGTCGATCGAGCCGTTGGCGGTGTTCAGGGCATCCCGCGTCGTGCGGCCACCACCGCGCAGGCGAAGGTCGACGTCGGCAACGCCGTCCCGCAGGCCGAGGTCCAGTCCCAGCAGGGTCGAGAGTTCCCCCAGCGAAACGCGATTGGCCGTGGCCGTCAGCGTGGTCTGGCCGATCCGGCCGGCCGGGTCGTAGACGAGATCGACGCCGGCCGAGCCGCCGCCGACGGTCGCCGCCGCGCGGAAGGTGAAGCGCGTTTCGCCCGACACCATCGTCACCGACGCGTTCTGCATCTTGGCGCCGAGGCCCACGACCTCGCCCAGCCTCACCGTCACGGAGAGGGCCGACCGGCCGAGCCAGCTTGCGGAGAACGGCAGGGCCGGAATGAGGCGCGGCTGCTGCATCGGTGCCGTTGCGGGTGCCGCGGGCGCGGCGCTCGCGGGCGGCGCCTTCAGTTCCGACACGTCGAGGCGCGTTATGTCGGCATTCACGATGATGGTCGGCGTGCCCTTGCGGTCCACGCGGAACAGCGCCTCGCCGGCGGCCTCGCTCGAGCCGACCTTCAACGATGTGACCTCGACCTTGAAGCCGTTGCGCTGCGTCGAGGCCTTGCTGTTCATCACATAGGGACCGCCGGCCGGCACGGGCAGGCGGATGTAGGGCCCGAACACAGAAACGTCGGGGCCTTCGGAATTGATCTGCAGCGACGTGCCCTTGGCGTTGACACTGCCCTTGATCGAAATCCTGCCGCCGTTGAAGCCGCCCTGCAGGTCGACGTTGCCGGGCAATCCGGCCATCCATCCGTTGAACGACCCGGCCGTGCCCGTGAGCTCCATCGGCATGCCCTGCGCCACCCCGAACCGTCCGTCGACCTGCAGCGTCTGGTTCGGCGCCGGCGACTTGAAGGTCGCATTCGCAATCTCGAGCGCGACAGGAGGCCGGCCGGCGCCTTCCGAGACGGTCAGGACCGAGTCGCGGACCTCGATGGTGTTGATCCACGGAAAAGCCGCGGAGGTACGAAGCTTGAGCGAGCGGTTCTCGCCGGGATGCGGCCCCGATCCATCAGGCGGCGGCAGCATTTCCAGGTTGGAATCGCCCACCTCGTTGCGCTCGACCAGAATGTCGGCGCCCTCGAGCAGGATGCGCCCGATCTTGACCTCGCCCAGAAGCAGCGAGAACGGGTCGAGGAACAGCGTCATGCGGCGCACGCGCGCCAGCTCGGGCCGGGAACCCCACGCTGCGTTGGAGAGCGTGACGCCTTCGGCCACCATCGCCGGCTCGCTGCCGAGCTTGACCGACAGCGGCACGCGGGCGGCCAGTTCGCGCCCCGTGACCTTGCGGACCTGTTCGGTCATGCGCGCCTGATAGCGCGACAGGTCCCTGGTCGCGGCCCAGACGACGCCGACGACGGCGACGATCGGCACCGCCACCGCCGAGATCACCGCCACGCGCTTCCAGGGAATCCGCATCCCGATCGATTCTCGCTCAAACCCCGTCCGTCGAAAAGCCAAATGCCTCGACGGTGCGGCAGAAGTGAGGTGGCGGCTCGGCTTCTGCCTTGAGTTCACCCTTGCCCGACGGATGCGGCAGCGACAGCCGGCGAGCGTGAAGATGGAGCCGGCGCGAGTCGGCGACCGCCGCCAGCAGCGCTTCCTCGCCGCCGTACTTGCGGTCTCCGAGGATCGGGCAACCGATGGCCGCGCAATGAACGCGAAGCTGATGGGTCCGCCCGGTGCGCGGCCACAGCGCCAGCAAGGCGGCGCGGTGGCCGGCCCGGTCGATCTCACGGAAGTGCGTGAGCGCCTTCTGGCCGTTCTCCTCGTCGACCTGCATCAGTTCCCGGTCGAAGGCGCCCGGCCGCTTGGCCAGTGGCAGGTTGATCGCGCCCTCCTTCTTGGGCGGCACGCCGACGACGATGGCCCAGTAGAGCTTCTCCGTCTCGCGGTCCCGGAACGACTCGGCCAGCCGCTTGGCTGCCTGGCCCGTCCGCGCGATCAGCAACAGGCCGCTCGT
>JBILYJ010000178.1:0-9209 GCA_044377795.1 Reyranella sp.
GACCGTGGGTTCGCTGCCGATTTCCAGAAACATGCGCGAGCCGCCCATGTTGCGCGCGCGCTCGCTGACCCGGAAGCGCGTGTCGAGCTTGAGGCGGCCGGCGGCCAGTTCGTCGAAGATGATGTAGATCGTCATCATCTTGGACATCGACGACGGCGCCATCGGCGTCTCGGCGTCCTTGAACAGGAGGACCGTCGAGGTCTGCGGATCCACCATGAAAGCGTGCCGCGCCAGCGTGCCGATGCCGACCTGCGAGGGTGGCAGCGATTCGACCTTGGGCCCAGCCGGCTCCTTGGGCTTGGCGGTGGCGGCGGCCGGCGGGCGCGGCTTGGCCGGCGGCTTCTGCTGGGGCGCCGGTTTCTTCGGCGGGTCCTGCTGGGCGTAGGCAGCGAGCGAGAGGCCGGCCAGGCCAGCGACGGCGAGGAGCGCCAGTCCGGCGCGATAGACCCTATTCAGCGACCACACGGGCATCCCCATAGCCTGAACGCTTGAGCCGGTCGGCGACAATGCCGGCGGCATCTTGAGTGGTATAGGGCCCCAGCCGAACGCGATAAACATCGCGTCCGTTGGCCGAGACCTGTGAAATCTCGGGGTTGCCGTAGCTGCGCACGGCGCCGCGCTGCTTCTCGGCATTTTCCTGCGTGGTGAACGCGCCGACCTGCACAAAGAAGCCGTTGAGCTGCGACGACGGTGTCGCCGTGGCCGTCGTTGCCGAAAGCGACGCGATGGTGGGTGGGACATCACCCGACGCAGACCTCGGCGCCCCAAATGGCGTACCGGTGCGCGGTGGGGGCGCATAAACGGTCTGCACCGCAGCCGCCGGCGCGGGTGGTGGCTCGTACGATGCCTGCATGACCGGCGGCGGCGGGGCCGCAACGGGTACCGGGGCCGGTGCTGGCGCGGGTGCCGGCGTTGGCGCCGCCCGGCTGCCGCTCGCGAGCTGGACAACGGCCTGTTGCTGTTCCGCGGGACCGCCCCCGCTCAAGGCGACGTCCTTGACTGCCAGGCTCTCGGCCTGGAGCTGATCGATGCGGACCCGGGCCGTGCCCTTGCCGACCATGTCGATCTCCTCCGCCGCGGTGCGCGAAAGGTCGATGACACGGCTGCGGGCGAAGGGGCCACGATCGTTCACCCGCACCACGGTGCTGCGGCCGTTCTCGAGGTTGGTGACCCGCACGATGGCCGGCATCTGCAGGGTGCGATGCGCCGCCGTCCGGTCGGTCTGGTCGTAGCGCTCGCCATTAGCCGTCGACTTGCCGTGGAAGCCTGGTCCGTACCACGAGGCCATGCCGGTCTCGGTGAGGGTGAAGTTTTCCTTCGGCGTGTAGGTAACGCCGTCGATCTTGTAGGGCTGGCCAACCTTGTAGGTGCCGCGCTGAGCCACGCTGCTGCCCGGGGTCCCACCCCCGCCCTTGCTCGACGAGCCGCAGGCGGCGAGGCTGGCCAGCAGCGCCGCCGTCCCGCACAGCCGAAGGGTGCCGGACAGGGGAAATCTCAATTTTACCAATGCTAGCGGCATGATGCTCACATTGTACATCATCTTGGGCGCTTGGAGGAGCGCCCTTCCGCCGAGCTGTTCAGGCGGCGATCCGATCGGACAGGAGACCCACCGCGATGGCAAAGAAATCCGACTGATTCCAGCGTAGAATCACCTTGAAGTTCTCGGTCGTCTGGTAGGCCGGGCCGCCCGCTCCCGCCGGCCGCACGATGCGCCCGCCGGCCCCGGCCTGCGCTCCCGGCGAGACTTCGTCGCCCCAGCGCACCCCCGGCCGCCAGCCGACCCGGCGCAGGTAGTTCGCGATCGAGGCGAAGACGTCGAGCTTGTTGGTCCAGATGTCCTTGCGGCCATCGCCGTCGCCATCGGCGGCATAGGCGAGGAAGCTGGTCGGGATGAACTGGCACTGGCCCATCGCCCCGGCCCACGAGCCCTTCATGGCATGCAGGCCGACATGGCCCTGCGACAGGATCTTGAGCGCGGCGATGAGCTGCTCGCGGAAGAACTTGGCGCGGAAGTTGTTGTGGACCAGCGTGGCCAGCGCCTCGACCACCTCGAAGTCGCCGAGCCGCGTGCCGTAGTTGCTCTCGATGCCCCACAGCGCAACGGCGACCTGGGGCGGCAGGCCGGCCGGTCCGGCGAATCGTTCGATCGCCGCGCGGTTCTCGGCCAGCAGCGCGCGGCCGCGCTTGATGCGCTCCTCGGAGACGACCAGTCCCTGATAGCGTTCCCACGTCATCTTGAATTCGGGCTGGTTGCGCGCCTGCTCCATCACGCGCGGCACCTCGCGGATGTCGGCCAGCGCTGCATCGAGAGTTCCCTGGTCGACACCCGCCCGCAGCGCCTCCTGACGGATCCCCTGCAGCCAGGCGGCCGGAAACCGCCCGTCACCCTGGGCGAAGGCGGGCCCGGAGGCGGTCAGGGGGGCCAGGGCGGCGCCGGCACACAGGAGTCTGCGAGTGATCATGAAGCTTCCGCTGGTTGGTCGTTACCCTCTCGGGATGCGATAATCCTGTGCCGGCAAATCTTGCGCACACTATGGCGACCTCGCCCGCCAGGCCATCGTCACCTTGTTCGCTCGTGCGCAAAATCGGATTCAAACGGTCCCATTGGGACCCTTGCAGAGCGCTCCCGGCCTACCCCTGACAGGGCGCGCCCCGCTCCCTATATTCCGACTCCGATGGCACGTTGCGACAGGAGCGCGAAATGCAGACCTACAAGAAGACTCCCGAAGCCCTGGCGAAACTCTCGCCCGAACAGTTCTACGTCACCCAGGAGAGCGGCACCGAGCGGCCCGGCACCGGCGCCCTGCTCCACAACAAGGAGCCCGGCATATACGTCGACATCGTGTCGGGCGAGCCGCTGTTCGCGTCAGCCGACAAGTATGAATCGGGATGCGGCTGGCCCAGTTTCACGAAGCCGATCGAGCCCGCCAACGTCGCGGAGCTGAAGGACGGCTCGCACGGCATGCTGCGCATCGAGGTGCGGTCCAAACATGGCGACAGCCATCTCGGCCACGTGTTTCCCGACGGCCCGCGCGACCGCGGCGGGCTGCGCTATTGCATCAACTCGGCCTCGCTTCGCTTCGTGCACCGCAAGGACATGGAAGCGGCGGGCTATGGCGCCTATCTCGACCAGGTGGAGGACGTGAAATGAACGAGCGCGCAGTACTGGCCGGCGGCTGCTTCTGGGGCATGCAGGACCTGATCCGTCGCATGCCGGGCGTCGTGTCGACGCGGGTCGGCTACACCGGCGGTCACGTGGCGAACGCCACTTACCGCAACCATGACGGCCATGCCGAGGCGATCGAGATCGTCTTCGATCCGTCGCGCATGAGCTTCCGCCAGCTCCTGGAATTCTTCTTCCAGATCCACGATCCCTCGACGATGAACCGTCAGGGCAACGACCGCGGCACTTCGTACCGCTCGGCGATCTTCTACACGACCGACGAGCAGCGCCGCGTTGCCGAGGACACGATCGCCGATGTCGACGCGTCCGGACTGTGGCCTGGCAAGGTCGTCACCGAGGTCACGGCCGATTCCGACTTCTGGGAGGCCGAACCGGAGCACCAGGATTACCTGGAGCGCATTCCCAATGGCTACACCTGCCACTTCGTGCGGCCCGGCTGGAAGCTCCCGGTCCGCGCCAAGGTGCTTGGAGCCGCCTGAGCCCTCACCTCTCGGGCGTGGTCGTGCTGGCGGGCAGCGGCGACATCGCCTCGAAGACGCCGTCGCGGCGGACCAGCGCATGGAACAGCGCCGCCGCGACATGAAGCAGGATCAGTGCGAAGAAGGCGAAAGCCAGCCAGCGGTGCGCGGCCCATAACAGCGTGCGCAGCCAGTCGGACTGCGGCAGGATCGGCGGAAGCTGGAGGTTGCCAAACAGCACAACCGGATAAGCGGCCGCCGACAACATCGCCCAGCCCAGCAATGGCATGACGATCATCAACCCGTATAGCGCCCAGTGCGAGAGGACCGCCCCCAGCCGCATCATGGTCGGCAGGCTGGCAGGCAGTGGCGGCGCGCCCAGTACCAGACGCAGGCAGAGACGCACGAGCACCAGCAGGAAGAGCACGACGCCCAGGGTCTTGTGCGTGGCGACAAGCGGGATGTAGGACGGCGCGACCGTCGAGAGCATGCCGACGCCGATGAACAGCATCGCCACGATACCGGCCGCCATCGTCCAGTGCAGCAGGCGCTGGGCGCCGGAGAAGCGGACGTGGGTCCCGGTGGGGGGGGCATCGGGCGGCTCATGGCTTGGTGCTCCCCGTGGCGGCCGTGCGGGGATAGTCCTTCGCTTCCGAGGTGCGCAGGTCGTAGGAGCGCGCATAGGCCGACGAGCGAGCCGCGGGGAGCGGATCGTCGGAAACGCTCATGCCGCGCGGCAGGACGGCCGGATCGAAATTGATGTCGCGGCACGCACCGTCGGGCTCCGCCTCGACGCGCTTCACCACGAGCGTACCGACCTCGACCGTGCGCCGGCCGGCCGGCCAGGCCTTGCTGGGATCGGCCGTAACGTCACCGGGCTCCGCGACGGTCACGAACATCGTCCAGCGTTGCGGTGCCGCCGCGACCCGGCTCGCGATCTCCTGTTCGAGATAGTTCGGCCCCTTCTTGGCGAGGTCCTCGGGCTTGATCGCCACCGGCGTCGCCGCCGGTCGTAGCGACCAGCGGACGGCGCGCGACGTGCCGCCGGCGTCGGTGAACAGGAAAGAGTTGAGGCTGTTGAACGCATCCTCCGCATAGCTCGAGGTCCAGGGCGCGGTCCCGGCCCAGCCGGCGAAGGTAGTGAACTCCGGATGGCGGCCGATGAACGCCTTCATCGCCTCCGCACCCATCGGCGCCGACTGCAGCAGGTCGTAGAAGGCTTGCGGCGTCGACACGGCGAAGACCGGCGCGTCGATCATCGCGCTGCGCCAGACGTCGCCGTCTGGGGTCGCGATCTGCAGCCCCATGCCGCGAACCCGCACCGTCGCATCCGCGGCGTTCGGATTGGGCGTGGCCAGGTTGAAGCGGCCGAGCACAGGCCAGGTTCCTGCGGTGAAGGCCCTTGCCTTCGACAGGGAGGCACCGTTGCCGTTCGACTGGAACTCACCGGTGAAGCAGATGCCCTTGGCATGGTTCCGACGATGGCCGAGTGCAGGGCCGCCGGGCGGCGCGAGTGCCGCGACGAGCCGGGTCGGCGTCAGGCGCTCCGGCGACAGCCAGCCCGCCGTGTAGGCGAAGGCCGCCGCGCTTCCCGCCACGACCAGCGCGATGACGGCCAGCGACGCGATGGGGCTGCGTGAGGGTCCGGCAGATGGTCGTGACATGGGAACATCTGGCTGGTCTTCGATTGAAGTATGGCTGCCGGAACGCGTTCCGCCCGCTCGAGAGCACGTGATTATCACGCGCCCGCGATGCGCGCTTCGACAAGATCGACCTCGTGTACCAGTTTGCGCACCACCTCGTTGGTAAGTTGGCCACTGCGGACAAGCTGGAACTGATCGGTGCGCCGGCCGAGCGCTAACGCCGCCCGGCGCACGATCAAGGTCCCCGCGTATCGAGGCCGCCTCAGTCGAGCTTGAGGTTAAGGTCCTTGACGATGCCCTTCCACACCACGAACTGATCCTTCTGGTACTGCACCGCCTGCTGCCGCGTCGACGGCGTCGGCACGATGCCGTTCTGCAGCAGCTTGGCCCGCACCGATTCTGATTCCAGGATCTTCACGAGCTCCCGGTTCAGGCGGTCGAGGATGTCGTCGGGCGTTCCTGCCGCCGCCACGGCGCACCACCAGCCGCTCATGTCGGGCGGCGTGGCGAGCCCCTGCTCCGAGAAGGTCGCCACGTCGGGCAGCAGCGAATTGCGCTGGGCGGTCGTCATGCCGACCGCCCGCACCTTGCCGCCCCGGATCATACCGAGTGAGGCAGGGATATCGGCGACCATGATCTGCACGTGTCCACTGATCAGGTCCGCGAGGCCCGGGGGCACCGACTTGTAGGGCACGTGCGTCACGTCGAGCTGGTAGGCGTTCTTGATGTAGCCGCCATAGGCGATCCCGCCGGTGTTGCCGCTCGCATAGTTGAACTTCCCGGGATTGTCCTTGAGCAGCTTGACCAGCTCGGGGGCCGTCGTCGCCTTGACGTCGTTGTTGACCAGCCAGACGTAGGAAACCGATGCCACCATCGAGATGTAGCTCAGGTCCTTGGCCGGATCGTAGCGGACGCCGCTGGTCAGGCCGGCGGGGCTGGCGACCAGGCCGGAGTTGGTCAGCAGCCCGATCGTGTAGCCGTCCGGCGGCGAGCTGACGACGAGTTCGGTCCCGAGCGTCGTGTTGTTGCCTGGCTTGTTCTCGACGACGATCGGCTGGCCCAGCGCCTGGCCGAGCGGCTCGGCGAGGATGCGGGCCAGGATGTCGCTGCCCGAGCCGGCGCCGAAGGGGACGATGAGCCGAATCGGCTTGTTCGGATAGGATTGCGCCATCACTGGCGCAGCAAGCATGACGGCTACGGTGGTGGCGAACGCGGTAAGCCGGCGAACGAACTTCATGAGCTTCCTCCCTTGCTTTTCTTACTCGTGGATTCTCGAGGCGACGCGTCCTGCTCCTTTTGGTCGATGACAGATGCGGACGCTTCAGAACCTGAAGCCGAGGTCGCGGGCGATCAGGTTCTTCTGGATCTCACTGGTGCCTTCGCCGATCACGTAGACCAGCGCGTCGCGATGGATGCGTCCCACCGGATACTCGCGCATGATGCCAGCGCCGCCATGAATGCGGATCGCCTGCTCGCTCACGGCAACGGCGGTCTCGCTGGCGATCAGCTTCACCCTCGCGGCGGTTGCCGAATCGAGCGTATTCTGGTCGACGCGCCAGGCGCCGTAATAGACCAGCCACTTCGCCGCCTCGATCTGGGCCGACATGTCTGCGAGCTTGTGGCCGATCGCCTGGTAGTCGCCGATCCGCTTATTGGCGACCAGCCGGTCCCGCGCGTAGGCCGTGGCCGCGTCGAAGGCGGCGCGCGCCATCCCGAGGGCGTTCGCCGCGACGCCGACGCGGTTCTCGCTCAGCGACTCGAGGATCACCGGATAGGTTCCCAGCCGGTCGCCGAGGACGCAGTCGTCCGGAACGAACACGTCGTCCATGTGGATCAGGCCAGTCTCGGAGGCGCGGATGCCCTCCTTCCTGAGCTTGTCGATCTTCATGCCCGCAGCCGGCAGTTCGACGATGAACAGGCTGATGGCGTCGCCGCTGAGTTCCGGCGCGGTCCGCGCCGCGACCAGCAGGAAGTCCGCGATCGGCGCGTTGGTGATGTAGAGCTTGCTGCCCCGCAGCTTCCAGCCGCCATCGGCACGTTCGGCGCGGGTCTTCAGCGCGCGGATGTTCGAGCCTCCGTCGGGCTCGCTCAAGGCAAAGCCGGCGATCTTCTTCCCCTGCACGGCGGGCCGGAAGAAGCGCCGACGCTGCTGTTCCGTGCCCGCCTTCCAGATCGGCCAGATCCCGAGATGGCTGTGCGCTGACCAGCTCGACGCGAATCCCTGGCTCATGTAGCTCAGTTCCTCGCGCACGATGCAGTCGCTCACCTTGTCGAGACCGCTGCCGCCATCTGCTTCGGGATAGCGCACGCCCAACAGGCCGAGTTCACCCCAGCGCGCGAAAACCTCACGCGGCAGGATTTCGTTCTCCTCTGCCGCTACCACCAGCTTCTGGTGCTCCGACTGGCACAGGCGCCTGACGGTCTCGCGCACGGCCTCATGCTGGTCGGAAAAAGAAAAATCCATGATCGCCAATTTTGCTCGTTGCCAAGGATTTTCACACTGACAACGAACGAAACTCCGGTCAATCGACCGGGGCCGCTGTGCGCGACGCCTCATAAACTGCTTGAAGTCCCACAGGCACGCCGTTCATATCCGCGGCCCCAACATGATGCGGGCGTAGCGACACGCTCCCCCGCATCCGACCGAAGAGGTTTTTCTTGGTGGTCTCCATCCAGGCGCGTATTGCCGAAGAACTCGGGGTCAGGGAACAGCAGGTCCAGGCCACCGTCGAGCTGCTCGACGGGGGCGCGACGGTCCCCTTCATCGCGCGCTACCGCAAGGAGGTCACCGGATCGCTGGACGATGCGCAGCTTCGCACGCTCGAGGAGCGGCTGGGCTACCTGCGCGAGCTGGAAGCGCGGCGGAAGGTCATCCTCGACTCCGTCCGCGACCAGGGAAAGCTCGACGCGAAGCTCGAAGCTGCGATCCTGGCAGCCGACAGCAAGAGCCGGCTGGAGGACATCTACCTCCCCTACAAGCCCAAGCGCCGCACCAAGGCGGAGATCGCCAAGGAAGCCGGCCTGGAGGCGCTCGCCGACCTTCTGCTGAAAGATCAGACCGTCGAGCCCACGGTTCGGGCGGAGCCGTTCGTTTCGGAGGACAAGAACGTCGCCACGGCCGCAGCAGCGCTCGAAGGGGCGCGTGCCATCCTGGTCGAGCGCTTCGCCGAGAATGCCGACCTGATCGGCGCGCTGCGCGAGGAGTTCTGGAGCAACGGCCGCCTGGTCTCGAAGGTGCGCGAGGGCAAGCAGGAAGCCGGAGCCAAGTTCAGCGACTATTTCGATTTCACGGAAGCGCTCGCCAAGATGCCGTCGCATCGCGTGCTGGCGCTGTGCCGCGGCGAGCGCGAGGAGATCCTCGGCCTGACGGTCGAGCCGGACGATCCCGCGACGCGTCCGCCCGCAAGCCAGGCCATCCCCAGCGCCTACGAGCTGCGCATCATGCGGACCTACGCCATCTCCGACCAGGGACGGCCGGGCGACAAGTGGCTGGCCGAGACCGTGCGCTGGGCGTGGCGCACCAAGATCACGATCATGCTGTCGATCGACCTCCGGCTGCGCCTGTGGACCGCCGCCGAGGAAGAAGCGGTGCGGGTCTTCGCCTCGAACCTGCGAGACCTGCTGCTGGCCGCCCCGGCCGGCGCCCGGTCGACGTTGGGACTCGATCCCGGCTTCCGGTCCGGCGTGAAGGTCGCGGTGGTCGACGCCACCGGCAAGGTCGTGGCGACCAGCACGATCTACCCGCACGAGCCGCAGCGCCGCTGGGACGAGTCGCTCGCCATCCTGGCGAGGCTCGTACGCGAGCATAAGGTCGAGCTGATCGCGATCGGCAACGGCACCGCCTCGCGCGAGACCGACAAGCTGTCGATCGAGCTGCTGAAGGGGCTTTCCGACCTCAAGCTGCAGAAGATCGTGGTGTCGGAA
>JBILYJ010000179.1:0-9199 GCA_044377795.1 Reyranella sp.
AGGCCGGCTCGACCGTGCTGGTGATCGGCTGCGGCGGCGTCGGCCTCAACGCCGTGCAGGGCGCCATGCTCTCGGGCGCGAGCAAAATCATCGCGGCCGACATCCTCGACAACAAGCTCGAGATGGCCAGGACCTTCGGCGCGACCCATACCGTCAACACCGCGACCGACAACGACCCGGTGAAGAAGGTGAAGGAGATCACCGGCGGGCTCGGCGTCGACTATTCCTTCGACGCGGTGTCGATCGGCGCCACGCAGGCGCTGGCCTTCGATGCGCTGGCGCCGGGCGGCCACGCCGTCGCGGTCGGCATCTCCGCGGCCACGGTGAAGGCGCAGTATTCGCCGATGGCGATGGTGTTCTCCGAGAAGACGATGAGCGGCACCTTCTACGGCTCGGTGCGGCCCGACCTCGATTTCCCGGTGCTGGTCGACCACTACATGAACAAGCGGCTGAACATCGACGGCCTGATCAGCCGCACCTACAAGCTCGAGGAGATCAACGAAGGCTTCAAGCGCATGATGGCCGGCGAAGTCGCGCGCGGCGTCGTGGTGTTCGGCTGATCATGTCCCTGTACGAAATTCTCGTCTTCGTGGCCCTCTTCGGGGTCGGTGGCTGGGCCTACTATCTCTACCGGCAGGACACGAAACCCAAGTGAGCACGCTCGACGAATTCGGCCTGACCGACGAACAGGTCCTGATCCGGCGCAACGTCGCCGAACTGCTGGCCCGCGTGCTGCCGCCGGAGGAGATCCGGCGGCTCGACGAGGAATCGGCGTTCCCGCACGCCGCTTTCGATGCGCTGGCCGAGGCCGGCTACATGGCGCTGCCCTACGATCCTGCCTATGGCGGGATGGGGGGCAGCCGTAAGGATCTCGTCGTGCTGGTAGAGGCGCTGGCGCGACATTACAGCGGCGCCTCGTCGCTCTATCTGCCGACGGTCGTTTATGGTGGCATGCATCTGCAGCTCACGGCGGGCGAGCATCTGCGACGGCGTTACCTGCCCGAGATTTGTGCGGGCAAGTTGAAGTCGGCCTTCGCATTGTCCGAGCCCGATACGGGATCGGACGCGTCGGGCATCAAGACGCGCGCGGTGCGGGACGGCAACGGCTACCGCCTCACCGGGCAGAAGCTCTACATCAGCGCAGCCCACGTCGCCGACTATCTGATGGTGGTGGCCAAGACCGACAGCGAGGCGCGGCACAAGGGCGTGACGCTCTTCTGGGTCGATGCGCGGGCCGCCGGTCTCACCATGAAGCCGCTGCCGACCCTGGGACGGCGCACCACGCACGCCAACGAGATCTTCTTCGACGGCGTGTTCGTGCCGGCCGACCATGTGATCGGCGAGGAAAATCGCGGCTGGTCGGGCCTGATGAAGGGGCTGAACCTGGAGCGTCTCTGTCTCGCCGCGCAGGCGTGCGGCAACATGCATTTCGCCATCGAGTACGCCAAGCGCTTCGCCCAGGAGCGCGTGCAGTTCGGCCAGCCGATCTCGAAGTTCCAGGCGATCCAGCACAAGTTCGCTGACATGCGCATCGCGCTGCGCACGACCCAGGCGCTGACCTATCGGCTGGCCGACATGCTCGACGCCGGCCTCGATCCGGTCGAGGAGACGGCGATCGCCAAGATCCAGGGCACCGACGGCGAGTTCAAGTGCGCCCATCTCGCCATGGAGATCATGGGCGGCGCCGGCTACACGATGGCGCACGACATCCAGCGCCTGTTCCGCGACGTGCGCGTGGGTTCGATCGGCGGCGGCACCAACGACATCCAGCGCAACACCATCGCCAAGATGATGGGCCTCTGACGTGCGCAAGATCGGTACAGGCCTCACCCTGAGGAGGCGCGTGGCGCCGTCTCGAAGGGTGACTACAAGAGCGATGTGCGTTTTGCGCACCCTTCGAGACGCACCCCTGCAGGGCACTCCTCAGAAGGTGGCCGGAAATGAATTGAATCGATTCAAGCATTTACCTCATCCTGAGGAGCGCCGCGAAGCGGCGCGTCTCGAAGGATGGGCAACAGGCAGGTGCGCGTTCCCACCCTTCGAGACGCATCGCTGCGCGATGCTCCTCAGGGTGAGGTTATCGGGGCTGTTCATAGCCTCTGGTCTTAGCTGCATCCATTTCGAGTCGGACTCTCAGGGTGAGGCTGGTGGTTTTCCTGGGAGCCTGTCTTAGTGCGCAAGATCGGCGACGCGTCGTTCTTTCGCATCGTCGATCGACTGCTGGAGCCCGGCACGACGCGCGTGCCGCGGACGTCGTGGAGCATCGACGGCGTGGACTGGCAGCGCGAGCGGCACTCTTACGCCGGCGCCAGCCATGGTTTTACCGTCGAGGTCACCACGGGGCGCAGGAGTGGTGCGGCACCCTGGACGATGCTCGTGGTCAAGGAATACTGGCGCTCGGGCGGCGGCGAGGAGCTGAAGTCGCATCAATGGGCGCATATCGAGGCCGGCCGCCGCGCCGACGTCGTGGACTGGCTCGAACGGCAGGAGCGCCGTCTGGAAGGCGCTTGAGGCACCCGCTGCGCGCAAACTCTCAGTCCGTACGAAGGGCAGACGAGCACAAACGGTGACCATCGATGCGACCGTTTGAATCGCCTTGCGAGCCTTGCCCTGCCGGTCTAAACCCGGTCGCACCTTGGGCGCCGGACCTCGGACTGGCGCCAATATTTCAAGATTTCGCCGTAATTACAGAGACTTAACTCAATGCTGTCGCGCGTCATCGGGCTATTTTCGGCGGACATGGGCATCGACCTCGGAACGGCGAACACGCTGGTCTACGTCAAGGGTCGGGGCATCGTTCTCAACGAGCCGTCGGTCGTGGCGCTCACCACGCAGGCCGGGAAGCGTCAGGTTCTGGCCGTCGGCGAGGAAGCCAAGATGATGCTGGGTCGTACGCCCGGCAACATCCAGGCGATCCGCCCGCTGCGCGACGGCGTGATCGCCGACTTCGAAGTCGCCGAGGCGATGATCAAGCACTTCATCTCGAAGGTGCACAATCGGCGCAGCTTCGCCCATCCGCAGATCGTGGTCTGCGTGCCCTCCGGCTCCACCGCCGTCGAGCGCCGCGCCATCCAGGAATCGGCCGAGAGCGCCGGTGCCCGCAAGGTCTGGCTGATCGAGGAGCCGATGGCCGCCGCGATCGGCGCCGGCCTGCCGGTGACCGAGCCCACCGGCTCGATGGTCGTCGACATCGGCGGCGGCACCACCGAGGTGGCCGTGCTGTCGCTGGGCGGCATCGTCTATCCGCGCTCCGTGCGCGTCGGCGGCGACAAGATGGACGAGGCGATCATCGCCTACATCCGCCGCAATCATAACCTGCTGGTCGGCGAGAGCTCGGCCGAGCGCATCAAGAAGACCATCGCCTCCGCCTGCCCGCCCGACGACGGCGAGGGCCGCACGATGGAGATCAAGGGCCGCGACCTGATGAACGGCGTGCCGAAGGAGCTGGTCATCACCGAGCGGCAGATCGCCGAGAGCCTGCAGGAGCCGGTGAGCGCCATCGTCGAGGCCGTTAAGGTCGCGCTGGAGAATACCGCGCCGGAACTGGCGGCCGACATCGTCGACAAGGGCATCGTGCTCACCGGTGGTGGCGCGCTGCTGGCCAACATGGACACCGTGCTGCGCCAGGCGACCGGCCTGCCGGTCTCGGTGGCCGAGGACCCGCTGCTCTGCGTGGCCCTTGGCACGGGCCATGCTGTCGAGAACATCGTACGACTGCGCGGCGTCCTTTCGTCGATGTACTAACAGGCCACGCCGCCGCCCGCTTGGGTTAGAATGGGCAGGAAATGGCGATTCGGGACGACTTCGAGGTAGTCGCGAGCCAGGTGCGCACCGTGGTGCAGCGCTTCGCCCTCGGCCTGCTCGTGATCGTGACCTTCGGTGTCATGCTGGTCGGCAAGGCCGACACCGTCCTGGTCGAACATGCCCGCGTCCTGGCGCTCGACATGGTTAGTCCCGTGCTGGAGACGATTGCCCGGCCGGTCGCCTATGCCAACCGGGCCATCGCCGACCTGCGCGAATTCGCGTCGCTGCGCGAGGAGAACGCGCGCCTGCGCGAGGAGAATGCCCGCCTGCTCGCCTGGCAGACGGCCGCGCGGCGGCTGGAGAACGAGAACGAGGGGCTGCGCAGCCTCGCCCGGTTCCGCGAGGGACCCGAGGCCTCCTTCATCACCGCCCGCCTCGTGGGCGACAGTGTCAGCGCCTACATGCGCGGTGCGCTGCTCAATGTCGGCCGCCGGGTGGGGGTCGCGCCGGGCCAGGCGGTCGTCACCGGCGAGGGGCTGGCCGGCCGCATCGCCGAGGTCGGCGAGAACAGCTCGCGTGTGCTCTTCGTGACCGACGTCAATTCGCGCCTGCCGGTCCTGGTCGAGCGCACCCGCGAACGCGCCATCCTGGCCGGTGACAATTCGCCCCGGCTTCGCCTCGCCCTGCTGCAGAGCATCGCCGGCGTGCAGAACGGTGACCGCATCGTCACCTCTGGCCATGGCGGCAGCTTCCCGGTCGGCATTCCGGTCGGCGAGGTCGTCGAGACCAGCGAAGGTACCGTGCGCGTGCGGCCCTTCACCGATTTTTCGCGGCTCGAATTCGTACGCGTCGTCGATTACGGCGTGACCGGCCTGGTCGGACCCGCGGCGCCGGCGCCGGCGGCGCCGCCCGCCGGCGTGCGGGTCCGCTGACATGCGCGCCGATGGCACCCTCGCCATCCTCGACCGCTGGGGCAGGGCAGCCCTGCCCGGCACGGTCCTGCTGTTCTTCGTCCTGCTGACCCTGGCGCCACTGCGCGCGCCTTATCTGTCGGACACGCTGCCGCTGCTGCCGGTCCTGGTGGTCTTCCAGTTCAGCCTGGTGACGCCCGAGCGGTTGCCGGGGCCGCTGCTGCTGGTCATGGGCATCCTGCTCGACCTTCTGCTGGGCGGCCCGGGCGCCCCGGTCGGCATCAGCGCGCTGGGCTTCATCCTGGTCCGCGCTGCCGTCATCGCCAACCGCCGCTATCTCGTGGGCGTTCCGTTCCTGTTCCAGTGGATCGGCTTCTGCATCCTGTGCTGGGGCTACGTGGCGCTGGTCTGGGCCTTCACGACCCTGTGGACATGGGCGGCCATCGATCCGGTCCCCGCGATGTTGCAGTATGTCGTGATGATCGTGATCTACCCGCTGCTGGCGCCGCTGCTCGCCCGTGTGCGCGCCCGCGACCCGCTGAACGTGCCCGAGCTGTCGCGCGGCTCCGCGCGGCCTGGTGAGACGACGACATGAAGCATTTCCGAAAAGGCGACGGCGAACGCAGCGGTCTCTTCACCCGGCGGGCGCTGCTGCTGGGCGGGGCGCAGGCCGTTCTGCTGACCGCGCTGGCCGGCCGCCTCTACCAGCTCCAGGTCGTCGAGACCGATCGCTTCTCCTCCATGGCCGAGGAGAACCGCGTCAGCATGCGGCTGTTGCCGCCGTCGCGCGGGCTGATCTTCGATCGCGGCGGCGTGCCGCTGGCGGTCAACCGCAACAACTTCCGCGTCATGGCGGCGTCGGACCGTGGCCGCGGCGCCGACGTGCTGGTCGAGCGTCTCGATCAGATCCTGATCCTGGGCGACGCCGAGAAGATCCGGCTGCTGCGCGAACTGCGCCGCAGCCGCAACGCGCAGCCCATCGTGGTGCGGGAGAATCTCGGTTGGGAGGAGGTCGCCCGGGTCGAGTTCAACGCCCCCGACCTGCCCGGTGTGTTCATCGATCTCGGCCAGTCGCGCGACTATCCCGAAGGCGACCTGATGAGCCACATCGTGGGCTATACCGGTCGCGTCGCCGACGAGGATCTCGCCGGCCGCGACGATCCGGTGCTGCAGCTCGCGACCATGCGGTTCGGCAAGAAGGGCGTCGAGCGCTCGCTCGAGGACGACCTGCGCGGCCGCGCCGGCGCCGTCCAGGTCGAGGTCAATGCCGTGGGCCGGGTCGTTCGCGAGCTCGACCGCACCGAGGGCCAGCCCGGCGCCAACGCGCTGCTCACCATCGATCTCGACATCCAGCGCTTCGCCGCCGCGAAGATGAAGGAGCATCAGAGCGGCTCCGTGGTGGTGCTCGACGTCATCACCGGCGACGTGATCGCCATGGTCTCGACCCCCGGATTCGATCCCTCGACCTTCGCCCGCGGCATCACGCAGGCGGAGTGGCGTGACCTGCTCGACGATCCCCAAAGGCCCCTGCACAACAAGGCGATCGCCGGAGTCTATCCGCCGGGCTCGACCTACAAGATGGTGACCGCGCTGGCCGCCCTGGACGCCAAGGTGATCGACCCGTGGACGCGCCTGCCGTGCCCCGGCTTCCTCGAGCTGGGCAAGATCAAGTTCCATTGCTGGCTGAAGGGCGGTCATGGCTCGACCAACGTCACCGAGGCGATCGCCATGTCGTGCGACTGCTTCTTCTACGAGGCGGCGCGCCGGGCCGGCATCGATCGCGTGAGCGACATGGCCCAGCGCCTGGGCTTCGGCAAGGTGAGCGAACTGGGCCTGCCCGGCGAATCGGCGGCCAACCAGCCGACCCGCACCTGGAAGCAGGAGAAGATCGGCAAGGCCTGGCAGCACGGCGACACGTTCAACCTCGGCATCGGCCAGGGCTACATGACCGCGACGCCGCTGCAGCTCGCCATCATGACCGCGCGCCTCGCCAACGGCGGCTATGAGGTCCAGCCCAACCTGCTGCTGGCCAAGGCCACGCCGCGCGAGGAGCTGGCGCCGCCGGCGCCGCGCACCAAACCGACCGCGCCGTCGCTCCGTCTCAATCCGCAGCATCTCGCGGTCATCCGCCAGGGCATGTCCGACGTGGTCAATACCGGCCATGGCACGGCCAACGCGCTGCGCGCCAAGCAGCCCGAGTTCACCTACGCCGGAAAGACCGGCACGGCACAGGTCAAGCGCATCACCGAGCGTGAGCGCGAGATGGGCATCACCCAGGCCTCGCTGCCCTGGCACCTGCGCCACCATGCGCTCTTCGTCTGCTACGGGCCGGTCGACAATCCGCGCTATGCCTGCGCCGTGATCGTCGAGCACGGGCAGGCGGGCGGCGCCACCGCGGGCCCGATCGGCCGCGACGTGCTGGTCGAGACCATGAAGCGCGACCCGTCGCGCCGCACCGACCGCTTCAGGAAGATGGCGTCGCGATGAGCCTCGCCGCCATGGGCAGCGGCGCCTCGCTCGACGCGCCGGCACCGGTCGGCTTCGCCGAGAAGATCTGGCGCATCAACTGGGGCCTCGTGCTGGTGCTGACGGCGATCGCCGGCGTTGGCGTGCTGGCGCTCTATTCGGCGGCCGGCGGTCGCTTCGAACCCTGGGCGGCGCGCCATGCGGTGCGCTACGGCTCGGCCCTGATGCTGATGCTGGTGGTCGCGCTGGTCCATCCCAAGGTCTGGCTGGCGCTCGCCTGGCCGATCTACATCGTCTCCGTACTGTTGCTGGTCGCGGTCGACGTGATCGGCAAGATCGGCATGGGCGCCCAGCGCTGGCTGGTCCTCGGCCCGATCCAGATCCAGCCCTCGGAGATCGCCAAGGTTGCGGTGATCCTGGTGATCGCGCGCTACTATCATGGGCTGCGCAGAGAGCAGGCCGGGCAGTTCCTCTACGCCCTGCCGCCGCTCGCGATGATCCTGGTCGTGGTCGGCCTCGTCATGGTGCAGCCCGACCTCGGCACCGCCATGATGGTGCTGATGGGCGGCGGCGCCCTCCTGTTCGTGGCCGGGGTGCGGATCTGGATGTTCCTGGCGGCCGGCGTGGCCGCGGTAGCCTGCCTGCCGATCGCCTGGTCGCTGATGCACGAGTACCAGAAGAAGCGGGTGCTCACCTTCCTCGATCCCGACCGCGACCCGCTGGGTGCCGGCTATCACATCACCCAGTCGAAGATCGCCATCGGTTCGGGCGGCATGTTCGGCAAGGGCTTCCTCAAGGGCACGCAATCGTCGCTGAACTTCCTGCCCGAGAAGCAGACCGACTTCATCTTCACCACCTTCGTCGAGGAATGGGGCATGGCCGGCGCCCTCGTCCTGCTTGGCCTGTACGCCCTGGTCGTGGTCTGGGGCTTTTCCATCGCCTTCCGCAGCCAGCATCATTTCGGCCGCCTGCTGGCGCTCGGCGTGACCGCGATGCTGTTCCTCTACATGTTCATCAACACCGCCATGGTGATGGGCATGCTGCCGGTCGTCGGCGTGCCGCTGCCGCTGGTCAGCAACGGTGGCACCGCGCTGCTGTCGGTGATGTTCGCCTGCGGCCTGCTGATCGGGGTCAATGTCTACCGCGATGCGCAACTGCCCCGGACACGGTAGGCAGGCCTGCAAAATTTCCTTTAAAAGAGTCTATCGACAAGGCGAACCCGCCTTGGTATAGCCGCCGCCTTCCGGGCAGTGACCCCTGAAAAGGGGGGCGCATAGCTCAGTTGGTAGAGCAGCTGACTCTTAATCAGCTTGTCCCAGGTTCGAGCCCTGGTGCGCCCACCATTCCCGGAAAGCAAAGAAGCCCCCGAATTTCGCTGATTATTGGCGCTTGTAGCGAAGGCTTCGTGTATGCTGCACTGTCGCAGCGCACGGTCTGATTTCGCTGGCGGAAGCCACCCGGTAGCCACGAGATAGACACCGGAATCAGCGTCTCATCGCCTTGCTCCAACCGATCTCGTGGCTGGCCGCCTCCAGTTCTCGCGCGAGCGCCTGCTTCCAGGCGCCGCCATCGTCGTACGGCTCGTACACGACGCCCGCATAGTCGGACGGCACTTCAAGCTCGCCCCGCTTGAGTACACAGACGCGGTTTCGTCCTAGTTTCGCAATGAAGATCCCACGTCAGAAGCACCACGGCGAAGCCGACGGCACCAGGCGCTTCGATTTTCTCGATGATCGTGCGGCCTTGATTTGCCTGTTCATGAAGGATGATCGGGACGAAGCCCGAGATCGACGAGCTGGCCGACGGGAAATGACGCGCGTTGTCGGCTGCCGTCCAAAAAACGGCGCCCGATGTGTGGCGCGTCCTTCAGGCCGTCTGGCGTGCCACCGACGGACGTCCGCAGGCCTGGCGCGAGCTGGACGGGTTGGGTCTTTCCGAGAACAGCATCGGCGTGCAGCGTGCCGTGACTGATACCAACGGCCCTAAGCACTGACCTTGGCCCAGTTTCGGTTTGTGATCGAGGCGACGGCGGCTGGGTCGTTGGCGAAGAAGCTCCACGCGTTGCAGCAGGCCTCGAC
>JBILYJ010000180.1:0-9197 GCA_044377795.1 Reyranella sp.
CGAGAATACCCGCCGTGAGAATTGCCGCCTGTGTAAGCCTCTTGATCATCCGCAAACTCCAAACGCCGTTGGCCGGAAACCGCCAGCGGGTACAACAGTTAGCCGCCCGTTTCAAACGCTAATACCAGTTAAGGGGGCAGATGCGCCGATTTCCCTCAGTTCTCAGTGTAAAGCTTTGGTGAGCGCACGGTCGAAGATCTCCAGTCCGAGGTCGATCTCCGCCTCCGCCACCGTGAGCGGCGGTGCGATGCGGAAAATCCCGAATCCGCCGCGGACGGTGCTGGTCATCATTCCCAGCTCCAGGCAGTTCCGGGCCACTTCCTGGGCCAGCGCCGGGTCGGGGGTTCGCGAGCGCCGGTCCTTTACCAGGTCCAGTCCGAGCAGGAGGCCGCGTCCCCGCACGTCGCCGATGCACTCGTGGCGTTGCTGGAGAGCCTGCAGCCCCTCCTTCAGGCGCTTGCCGAGAACTTCCGCGCGCTCCGTGAGACGGTCGCGGAGAATGACCTCGATGACCTTCAGGCCTACCGCGGCGGGCAGGGGATCGGAGGCGTGAGTCGTATAGAAGAGGAAACCGCGCTCGGCGGCCACGTCCTCGATCGCTGGCGTCGTCAGCATGGCGGCAAGCGGCAGGCCGGCGCCCAGGGTCTTGGAGAGGGTTAGATAATCCGGCACTACATCGTCGCGCTCGCAGGCGAAGAGGCTGCCGGTGCGGCCGAGACCTGTCTGCGCCTCGTCGAAGATCAGCTGCATGTCGCGCTCGCGGCACTTGGCGGCCAGCGCCGTCATCCAGCCTTCCGGCGGCTCGAGCACGCCGCCCGAGCTCAGGATCGGCTCGACGATGCAGGCCGCCAGGGCGCCGCTCGACTGGCGGTCGACCAGGTCGAAGCCGAAATCGAGCTCGCCCTTCCAGTCATAGACGCCGCGATCGTCGATGAAGCGCGAGCGGTAGGTGTCCGGTGCCGGGAGGACGAACGCCCCGGGTTGCGGCGGTCCGTAACCCTTGCGGCTCGACGAATAGGTCGCGGATGCGGCACCGCCCGTGACGCCGTGCCAGGACCGGCTCATCGCCACGATCTCGTGACGGCCGGTCACCAGCTTGGCCATGCGCAGGGCCGCCTCGTTCGACTCGCCTCCGGTCGAGACCAGCAGCACGCGGTCGAGTTTTCCGGGTGACACCTTGGCAATCAGCGCCGCCAGCTCGACGACGGGCCGTGACAGGATCGTCGAGTAGAGATGGTCCAGTTCGCCGATATAGCGTCGCGCGACTTCGACGATCTCCCGGTGGCTGTGGCCCAGGATGGCGCTCATCTGGCCCGACGTGAAATCGAGGATCTTCCGTCCATCGGCATCGGTGAAGTAGTTGCCGGCCGCGCTCTCGGCGATCAGCGGCGAGAAGGCGCCGCCATAGCGCACCAGGTGGGCACGGGCCTTGGCCCAGAAATCGGGATCGGCGTTCTTGCTCATGTGGCGATGGCCTCCAGCGCGGCTCTGACCAGCGGCATGCGGTCGTTGCCGAAAAACATGTCGTTGCCGACGAAGATCGTCGGGCTGCCGAAACCGCCGCGGGCGATCAACTCGTCGGTGTTGGCGCGCAGCCGCGCCTTGCAAGAACCGGTCTCGATGCCGGCGAAGAAACGCTGGCGCTCGATGCCGGCCTTCAGGGCGATGTCGGCCAGCACGTCTTCCCTGGACAGGTCGCGATCCTCGCCCCAATAGGCCTCGAAGGCGGCCATGGCGTAGGGCACGAGCTTGCCCTCGTCGAGGGCCACGAAGGCGCCGCGCATGCACTTCACGCTGTTCACGGGAAAGACCGTCGGCGGGAACGTGATGGCGAGCCCGTAGAGGCGCGCCCAGTCCTGCATGTCCTTCTGCATATAGGCCTGCTTCAGCGGGTTGGGCCTGGTGCGGCTCTCGTAGACCGTCTGGTTCACCGCGTTGAACACGCCACCGACCAGGATCGGCTTCCAGACGATCTCCGCGCCCGCTTCCTGCGCCAGCGGCTGGATCGTGTGGAAGGCGAGATAGGTCCACGGGCTGGAACAATCGAAGTAGAAGTCGAGCTGGCGCGCCATTTCGTCCCCCTGAAGCTGTTCGCCTTGTCGTTGCCATACATGGCGCGTATCTTGCAAATCCATGACGGTACCGGCTGGCCAGTGTAGAGAAATGGGCCCTAAAAAGATCGCCATCGTCGTGCATCAGGAGCATTCGCGGCCCGGAAGGGTCGGCGTACTGCTTGAGAAGCGCGGTTACGAACTTCACAGACTTTGCCCCAATCTGGGCTGCAATCTGCCCGAGGACATGTCCGACTATGCGGGCGTGGTGGTCTTCGGCGGCCCCATGTCGGCCAATGATTGCGGCACTTTGGCCGGCATCAAGTGCGAACTCGAGTGGATCCCCAAGGTCGTGGACGCCGGCGTTCCCTTTCTCGGATTGTGCCTGGGCGCCCAGCTCCTGACGCGGGCCGCCGGTGGTCGGGTGGCCCCGCATCCCGAGGGCGTTGTCGAGATCGGCTATGTCGATGTCGAGCCGACCGAAGCGGGCCGCACTTGGTTCAGGTCACCGATGAAAGTCTATCAGTGGCACCGTGAGGGCATGACCATCCCGGATTGCTGCGAGCTGCTGGCGACAAACGAGCGCTATCCCGTGCAGGGATTCCGATGCGGTCCCAACGCGTTCGGCTTCCAGTTCCATCCCGAGGTGACGCTCGAGATGAAGACCATCTGGACGTTGAAGGCTGCCGAGCGCCTGAAGATGCCGGGCGCGCAACAGCGTGGTGTCCATCTGTCCATGCATGCCCTCTACGATCCGCCGCTCGACCGATGGATCAACGGCTTCCTCGATCGCTGGCTTGCCACCGATCAGCGGGTCGCGCCGGCGTCGAAGGCAGTTCCCGTCATCGAGACCGAGTTCGCCGCCGCCGCCGCCGACTAGCCACGCGATGGTCCTGCGCCCGCCCTTGGGCTAGTGTCTCCGCCAATTCCAGAGGAGACGCTGAATGATATCGGGTGCGCTGATTTTCGTGCTGGCCGTCGTCCTCGTGGCGCTGGTGCTGATCTTCGCCGGCGTCAAGACGGTAACCCAGGGCACCAACTGGACCATCGAACGGTTCGGCCGCTATACGCGCACGCTTGCGCCCGGCCTGCATTTCATCTTGCCTTTCGTCGATTCGGTCGGCCGCAAGATGAATATGCAGGAGAACGTCTTCGACATTCCTGGACAGAAGGTCATCACCAAGGACAATGCCACCGTGCAGGTCGATGCCGTGGCCTTCTACCAGGTGGTCGACGCCGCCCGCGCCGCCTACGAGGTCCAGAACCTCCAGCTGGCCATCACCAACCTGGTGCTGACCAACATCCGCTCGGTCATGGGTAACATGGCGCTCGACGAGGCCCTGTCGAAGCGCAACGACATCAACAACACGCTGCTTGCGGTCATCGACCAGGCAACCGGCCCCTGGGGGGTCAAGGTGCTGCGCATCGAGGTCAAGGACATCGCGCCGCCCGAGGATATCGTGGTGGCGATGGGGCGGCAGATGAAGGCCGAGCGGGAAAAGCGCGCGACGATCCTCGAGGCGGAGGGCGTACGCGAATCGAGCATCCAGCGGGCCGAGGGCGAGAAGCAGTCGGCCATCCTGACCGCCGAGGGCCGCCGCGAGGCCGCCTTTCGCGATGCCGAGGCGCGCGAGCGCATGGCGCAGGCCGAAGCCAAGGCCACTACGGTCGTGGCCGAGGCGATCGCTGGGAACGGCGTGCAGGCGACCAACTACTTCCTGGGCACCAAATATGTCGAGGCGTTGTCGAAGATGGGCTCCAGTCCCAACGCCAAGGTGTTCTTCCTGCCCGTCGAGGCGGCGGGAGTCATGGCCTCGATCGCCGGAATCGGAGAACTCGCCAAGGAAGCGCAGGCACGGGGCGTCGACGCCACGCGGCCGCGCGGTTCCGTTCCCACTGCGGGCTGATCCGCGATGTTCAAGGTGGTCTTCTGGTACTGGTGGGCGGCGGCGGCGATCCTGCTCGTCTTCGAGATGATGCTGCCGGGAGTCGTCTTCCTCTTCGTCGCCATCGGGGCGGCCGCGGCGGGCCTCTTCCTGCTGGTCGTGTCCGATCTGTCGATCGAGCTGCAGCTCCTGACCTTTGCCGTGATTTCGGTCGCCGCGGCCGTCGGGCTGCGCCGGCCCCTGCGCCGCCTGCAGCATGTCGACAATCCGCCGACCTCCACGCTCAATGCCCGCGGCGACGCCCTGATCGGCAGGATCATCGTGCTCGACGAGCCCATCCTCAACGGGCGGGGCAGGGTGATCCTGGGCGACGGGAGTTGGAGCGTGACCGGTCCCGACATGGTGAAGGGCGCCAAGGTAAAGGTGAAATCGGTGAGCGGCACCGAGCTTGCCGTGGAACCGGCTCCCTGACCCTCGGGCTTGCTTATGGTTAGCGATAGGCCTGCTTCGGAAGGATCGCGATGGAACGGTCTTGCGGCTGGGTGATCGTCGGCGCGGGTGCGCTGATGGGGTGTGTCGCGACCCGATCACAGAGGAGCCGCTTTTGACAAAGCCTATGGCGCCGCCGGGTCGGCAGCCGCCGCGTCGCGCCGAATAGGTGCGTCAGATTATGGCGTCGCCGTCCTTCAGGAAGGCTTCGAGCGCGCGCTCGTGCGGCTCGAGGTCGAGTCCCTGCGCGGCGACCCAATCGTCGTTGTAGTAGGTATTCCCGTACCGCTCCCCGCTGTCGCAGATCAGCGAGACCAGAGAGCCCGTGCGGCCCTCCGCCTTCATGCGCGACGTGAGGATGCAGAGCGCCACGAAGTTGGTGCCGGTCGACCCTCCCACCTTGCGGCCGAGCAGGCGCGAGAGAACCCGCATGCCGGCCAGCGACTGGGCGTCGGGCACCCGCATCATGCGATCGATCATGTTCGGCAGGAACGAGGGCTCGACCCTCGGCCGGCCGATCCCTTCGATGCGCGAGCCGCGCTCGCAGGTGGCCTCCAGGTTGCCCTTGGCGAAGGCCTCGAAGAAAGCGGAGAACTCCGGATCGGCGACGCAGAGACGGGTGGCAAAACGCATGTAGCGGATGTACCGGCCGAGCGTCGCGGTGGTGCCGCCTGTGCCGGCGCTCATGACGATCCAGGTCGGCACCGGATGGGGCTCGCGGCTCATCTGCTCGAAGATCGATTCGGCGATGTTGTTGTTGCCGCGCCAGTCGGTGGCCCGCTCGGCATAGGTGAACTGGTCGACGTAGACGCCGCGCAACTCGGCCGCCAGCGCCTCGGCGGCGGCGTAGATGCCGCGTCCGTCCGCGACCAGGTGGCACTTGCCGTGCTGCCGTTCGATCTCCGCGATCTTTTCCGCCGAGGTCGATGCCGACATCACGGCATGGAAGGGGAGGCCCAGCAGGCGGGCGAAGTAGGCCTCCGAGATCGCCGTCGAGCCTGACGAGGCCTCGACGATCGGCGTGTCCTGCCGGATCCGGCCGTTGCAGATCCCGTACAGGAACAGCGACCGCGCCAGCCGATGCTTGAGGCTGCCCGTGGGATGGGTCGATTCGTCCTTGAGATAGACGTCGATCCCCTCGAGCACCGGCAGGTCGAGCCGCAGCAGGTGCGTATCGGCCGAGCGGCGCTGGTCGTTGCGGATCAGGTCCAGCGCCCTCCGGGACCATTCGGCGTCGTTGTGACGGGCGACCGCCTCGTCGAGAAGCTGCATGTGCGTCATGGTCCGCTCGCCTGCACCCGGTTCGCGGCTTCAGCCGCCGATGATCTTTTTCTCGATCATGCAGTGGATGCCCTTGTTGCCGTCCACCGTCTGCGTGACGTGCAGGTCGGCCTGCAGGCTGCAGAGCATGTAGGCATCCTCGGGCTTGAGGCCGGTCTTGGCGGTGATCAGCCGGATCATGTCGCGCAGCGCTTCCTTGGCGGCGTCGTCGAGGTCCTGGTCGAATCCGTGGGTGATCCAGTGCGTCGCCGTCTCGGCGCGCGGGTTGTTGAGCTTCATGCCCTTGTGCAGCGTGAACTTGAAGGTACCGCTCAGGCTGGTCTCGAGCGCCGTCAGGTTGACCTCGCCGTCGCCCTGCACGCCGTGGCCGTCGCCGGTCGAGAACAGGCCACCGTCGGCGAAGACGGGGAAGTAGACCGTGGTGCCGACCCGGAAATGCTTGTTGTCGATGTTGCCGCCGAAGGCGCGCGGCTCGACCGAGCTGCACTGGCCCCATTCCGGCGGCGGGGCGACGCCCATGATGCCGAAGAACGGCTTGAGCTCGATCTCGGTCCCCCACGGCATGGTGCAGACGCCGCGGTTGGAATCGATCGGGATGTGGGTCAGGCGGAAGAAGGGGAAATCCTCGGGCAGGGTGCCCATCAGCGGCCGCTGCACGTTCCAGCCCCAGTTGGTGCGGAACTTGATGTCGAGCACCTCGACCGCCAGCACGTCGCCGCGCTCGGCGCCCTCGACATGGACGGGCCCGGTCAGAATGTGCCGGCCGATATGCGGCTTCAGCTTGGAGAGGATCTCGCGATGCTCGGGCAGCACGTTGTAGGGCTCGCCCGGCAGGATCTCCGCGGCGCCCGACACGCAATGGATCGTGGCGGTGTCGCCCGACTTGATGCGAAGCTGCGGCGGAAGCTGGCTGTCGAAATAGCCCCAGTGACAGGTCTCGGGCGAAGAATGCAGCTCGTGGTTGGCCATTTCGATCCTCAACTGTAGTGTCCTGCGCCCGAAGCACATACCGTGCCCGGGGAATCATCTCAAATCGGGCCAGAAAGTCTTCCGTGAACTATCGCCACGGCTATCACGCCGGCAATTTTGCCGACCTCTTGAAGCACACCGCGCTCTGCGAACTGCTGCGCCTGCTGACAGCCAAGGACAAGAAGCTGTTCGTGCTCGATACGCATGCAGGCGCCGGAGGTTACGACCTCGGCGGCTCCCAGGCGCGGCGCACGGGCGAGGCGGAGGCCGGAATCGGTCGCCTGATGGCCGAGAGCCGGACCGGGATGCCGGTCGCCGTTGCGCGCTATCTCGCGGCGGTCCAGGCCTACGATCGCAAGTTCGGGCCGCCGGGTGGTGCGCTCCATCGCTACCCCGGCTCGCCGCGGCTGGTCCGCGCGGCCCTGCGACCGGGCGACCGCTTCATCGCCTGCGAGAAGCATCCCGAGGAGGCGATGCTGCTGAAGCGCGAGTTCGCCGGCGACCAGGCCGTCGAGGTGCGGCAGGCCGACGGCTATCACGCGATCAAGGCGACACTGCCGCCGGTCGAGCGCCGCGCCCTGGTGCTGATCGATCCGCCCTTCGAGGCGACCGACGAATTCGAGGTCCTGACACGCGCGGTTCGCCACGGGCTCCGCCGTTTCGCCACCGGCTGCTATGCGGTCTGGTATCCGATCAAGGACGAGGCGGCCGTCGCATCCTTCTTCGCGTCGCTGGCGGAGGAGAAGTACCTGCGCCTGGAACTCGACCTGGGCCCACGGACCCCCGAAGGCAAGCTCGCGGCCTGCGGGCTGGTCGTGATCAATTCGCCCTGGAAATTCGAAGAGGCGATGCGTGAAGCGCTGCCGTGGATCGCCGCCCGTCTCGGCGACGGTGCGAGGTCCCACTTGTTCGCGTCGCCAGCCAGCACCCCGGCTCAGGCGTGAACAAGTGATGGCGCGGGGCTATTTCTTGCCGTTGCCACTTTTCTCCGGCCGCCATCCCCAGGCTTCGTAGGCGGCTTCGAGTATCCTCGGGTCCAGCTCATGGTCCCCGATCCTGATGCCCTCGCCCAGCCGGTCCGCGATGATCCGCAGGCCCTTCAGGCGGGCATGCATCTTGTCGTCGCTGGCGATGACGTTCCATGGGGCATGCTCGGTGTCGGTACGTTCCAGCATGTCGTCGTAGGCATCCAGATACTGCTGGCGCTTGGCGATGTTGCGAAAATCCTCGAGGCCGATCTTGTAGTGCTTGCTGGGCTTGCTCAGCCGCTCGATCATCCGCCGCTTCTGTTCCTCGGCGCTCACATGCACGAGCAGCTTCACGATCCGCACGCCATCGTCGGCAAGCTGACGCTCGAATTCGTTGATCTCGCGGTAGGCGCGCTCCCAGGCGGATTTCGCGCAGAAACCCTCGATGCGCTCGACCAGGACGCGGCCGTACCATGTCCGGTCGAAAATCGCCCAGTTTCCGGGGGCGGGCAGCCTGTTCCAGAAGCGCCAGAGATAGTGCCGGCCCTGCTCTTCGGGGGGCGGCGCGCCGATGCGCCAGACCTGCACCGACTTCGGCTCCAGTCCTGCCACCAGCCGCTCGATCATGCCGCCCTTGCCGGCGGCGTCCCAACCGTCGAGGCAGATCAGCGCCCGGCCGCCCGTCCGCAGATCGTGGACCTGGAGGTCGAGCAGCCGTTCCTGCAACTTCTTGATCTGGCGTTCGTAACTCTGCTTGTCGATCGGACCGTCGATCATCTCAATCTTGTCCAGCCGTGGCCACTTGCCCATCCGGTCCTCCCGGCCGGATCGTGACAGCGGCAGGGCGCCGAGGCAATGCACGGAGATTGACAGCACCAACCGGCACGTCGACTAATCTTCGCCGATGGCCGAAGCGGAACCCACAATTCGTTACACGGAGCGCGCGGGCAAGCCCGTCGTGGAAGTCGGCGGGACGTGGACGGTGTTCAGCATCCGCGGCATCCGCAAGAAGGCCGAGAGCGCTCTCGCGGCGGCGGGCACCCGTTCGAAGGATCGTCGCGCCGTCGATGCGACGGGGCTCGAGCGTGTCGACACGGCAGGGGCGCTCGAGATCCTGGAAATCGCCGGGGGCGGGCCCGACGCCGAGATCGAGACCCGGAACGAGGCGCAGGCGGCCCTCTTCAAGGTGGTCCGCGAGAACATGTGCCAGGCCCAGCCGGACCGTAAGGTCAACTGGCTGGCGCACTGGCTGGAGGAGGTCGGCCACGGAACGATCGACTTCTACAAGCAGGTCCTGAATCTCTGCGCCTTCTTCGGCGAGATCCTGGTCGTCTTCGTCGATGCCATCCTGCAGCCCAAGCGCTTCCGGCCGAACGCGGTCATCCGGCAGATGTACGAGGTCTGGATCCGCGCCCTCGTCATCGTGGGCGTCCTCTGCTTTCTGATCGGCGTGGTCATCGCCTACCAGGGCGTCCAGCAGCTGCGCCAGTTCGGCGCGGAGATTTTCACCGTCGAGGCGGTCGGTATCGGCATGTTCCGCGAGCTGGGGCCGC
>JBILYJ010000181.1:0-9131 GCA_044377795.1 Reyranella sp.
GCAGCCTGGTGGCCGGGCTGCTGCTGCTTGATCTCGTCGGCACGGCCGGCACGCTGAAGCTGCTGGTGGCGATCGGCCTCGCCTTCTCGCTCCTGCAGTTCGCGGGACCGCGCGCCACGCGCTGGGCGTGGCTGCCGGCCGGGGTGCTGGTGGCGGGGCTGCTGTTCTTTCCGGGCGGCGAGGCCTTCTGGCGTCGCCTGCACGGCCTCACCACCGAGAAGGCCATCGTCGCCGAGGACAAGACCGGCCTCAGCCTGCTCAAGATGTCGGGCGGCGACGCCGGCAAGGAGGATGGCCGGCTGTACATCCAGGGCCATTCGCAGAGCCGGCTGCCCTTCGACACCGTCCATTCCTATCTCGGCGCCATCGGCCCGCTGACCCACGGCACGCCCCGGCGCGTGCTGGTGATCGGCTCCGGCACCGGCGGAACGCCCTATGCGGCGGGGCTCAATCCTGCGACGGAGAAGGTCAAGGTGATCGAGATCGTGGCGCCGGTGATCGAGACGCTGAAGAGCTACACCGCTGCCGGCGGCAAATCGGGGGTCGACGAGCTGCTATCGAGCAAGCGCTTCGACGTGACGGTCGCCGACGGCCGCCATTCGCTGGCGCTCGATCCGGTGCGCTACGACGTGATCGAGGCCGACGCCATCCTGCCCAAGACCGCGCTGTCGGGCCTGTTGAACAGCCGCGAATTCTTCGAGCAGGTGAGAGCCAAGCTGGCGCCGGGTGGCATCTACGTCCAATGGGCGCCGACCGAGCGTTCCGTCGCGACGTTCCGCTCGGTCTTTCCCTACGTCACCATGGTTCATCCCGCGATGCTGGGGAGCGACCGGCCCATTCCCTACAACCGCGAGAAGATCGCCGCCCTGCTGGCGCAGCCCGACGTGGCAGCGCATCTCTCGGTGGCAAGGATCGACAGAGCCGAGCTGGCCAAATGGTTCGAGGAAAAGAAGGTCGAGGTGCTGAACGACGGCAGGACCGTGCCGGCGCCTTCGCCCAACACGGATTTCTTTCCGCGCGACGAGTATTACCTCAATCGTCGTCCTTGATGTCGCGGGCGACGTCGGGCCGGCGCAAGAGCTGGCCGATCTTGTCGGCCTCGTCGAAGGTGCGATCGATTGCGAAGCGGATCTCGGGAGCAGTGCGCAGGCCCGCCTTCTCGCTGACCCGGCCGCGGAACCACGGCGCGGCGCGGCGCAGCGCACCGAGCAGCCGTTCCTGATCGCCGCCGCCCAGCGGCATCACGTAGGCGGTGGCGTTGCGCAGGTCGGGGCTGATATCGACCGACGTGACGGTGATCGTGGCGTCACGCAGGTCCGGATCGCGCATGTTTCCCCGTTCGAGGAGATCGGCCAACAGATGGCGGATCTCCTCGCCGACGCGCAGCTGACGCTGGCCGGGAGCACGATTTTCTTTGTCGGACGAGCGACGTCGCGACATGGGGCTTTCCTCTTATCTCTTACCTCCCCCGAGGACGGGGGAGGCAATCACTACAAGGTCGCCTGGACCTGCTCGACGTCGAAGCATTCGACGATGTCGCCGACCTTCATGTCTTCGTAGTTCTCGAAGGCCATGCCGCACTCGAAGCCGTGCTGCACTTCCTTCACTTCGTCCTTGAAGCGACGCAGGCTCTTCAGCGTGCCTTCGTGGATCACGATATTGTCGCGCAACAGGCGAACCTTGTTGCCACGCGTGACCTTGCCGTCGGTGACCATGCAGCCAGCGACGTTGCCCGACTTGGTGACCTTGAAGACTTCGCGGATCTGCGCGTTGCCGACCAGGGTCTCCTTGTAGGTCGGGTCGAGGAGGCCGACCATGAGGGCCTGCATGTCCTCGGTCACCTTGTAGATGATCGAGTAGTAGCGGATGTCGACCTTGTCGCGCTTGGCGATCTCGCGCGCCTGCGGGTTCGCACGCACGTTGAAGCCGATGATCAGCGCACCCGACGCCTTGGCCAGCGTCATGTCGGCTTCGCTGATGCCGCCGACGCCGCTGTAGACGACGCGCGTGACGACCTTCTCCGTGCCGAGGCGCCCCAGCGCACCGGCCAGCGCTTCCGCCGAGCCCTGCACGTCCGCCTTGATCAGCACAGGCAGTTCCTTGGCCGTGCCCTCGCGAATGCCCTTGATCATTTCCTCAAGGGTTCCGCGGCCGCCCGCGACGCGAGCGAGCTCGTTCTGGCGATCACGACGGACGCGGAAATCGGAGATCTCTCTCGCGCGCGCTTCGCTTTCCACGACGTGGAATTCATCACCCGCCAGGGGAGTGCCGGCGAGGCCGAGGACCTCGACCGGGAAGGCCGGGCCCGCGCTCTCGACCTGCTGTGCGTGGTCGTCGACGAGACGACGTACGCGACCCCAGACCGCGCCGGCGACGATGACGTCGCCGACCTTGAGCGTGCCGCGCTGGACCAGCACCGTGGCGACCGAACCGCGGCCCGGATCGAGCTTGGCTTCGATCACGACACCGTCGGCGGCGCGCCCGGGATTGGCCTTGAGTTCGAGCACTTCGGCCTGCAGCAGGATGGCTTCCTCGAGCTTGTCGAGGTTCATCCGCTTGGTCGCCGAAACCTCGATCGACTGGACGTCGCCGCCCAGCGCCTCGACCTGGATCTCCTCGCGCAGCAGCTCGTTCTGCACGCGGCTGGCGTCGGCGCCCGGCTTGTCCATCTTGTTGATGGCCACGATGATCGGCACGCCCGCCGCCTTGGCGTGGGCGATCGCCTCCTTGGTCTGCGGCATGACGCCATCGTCGCCGGCCACCACCAGCACGACGATGTCCGTCACCTTGGCGCCGCGGGCACGCATGGCGGTGAACGCCTCATGGCCCGGCGTGTCGAGGAAGGTGATCTTCTGCTGTGACGGCAGCGTCACCTGGTAGGCGCCGATGTGCTGGGTGATGCCGCCGGCCTCGTGCGCCGCCACGTCGGTCGCGCGGAGCGCGTCGAGCAGCGACGTCTTGCCGTGATCGACATGGCCCATGATCGTGACGACCGGCGGACGCGACACCATCAGTTCGTCGGCATCGGGAACGTCGGCAAGGCCGGTCTCGACGTCGCTTTCGGTAACGCGCTTGTAGCGGTGACCCATTTCCGTCACGACCAGCTCGGCCGTGTCGGCGTCGATCGCCTGGTTGATGGTGGCCATCACGCCCATGCGCATCAGCGTCTTGATGACGTCCGCACCGCGCTCGGACATACGCGCCGCGAGCTCCTGGACGGTGATCGACTCAGGGATCGTGACTTCGCGATAGACCTTCTGCTGCGGCTCGCTGCCGAACTGCTGGCGACGCTCGCGCTCCAGGCGACGGCGCTGCTGCGCCACCGACCGGCTGCGGAAGTCGTTCTCGCCCGCAACCGCACGGCCGACGTCGACCTTGTCGTTGCGGCGCTTGGGCGCCTCGCGACGCGCGCCCGTCGGCTGTGCGGGACGCTTGACGACCACCGGAAGCCGCGGCGGCGGGCGGTTTGCAGGAGACGCGGACGGACGGCGAATCGGCGTCGTCGGGGCCGCCGGCGTGGGCGCCGCGGGTGGCGGTGCCGGACGGGCGCTGATTTCCTGGGTCTGACGGGCGATCGGGGTTTCCGGCGCAGCCGTCGAGGCCTGGTCGAGACGCTTCTGGACGAGCGCGTCGGCCTTGCGCTTGACCTCTTCCTCGGCCTTCTTGCGGGCTTCTTCCTCGGCGAGGCGCTTGCGATGCTCCTCGTCGGCCTTCTGGCGCGCCTCTTCCTCGACCGCGCGACGGCTCGCCTCCTCGGCGGCGCGCTTGCGTGCGATCTCGGCGTCGCGGTTGGCGTCGACCAGGGCGCGGGTGCGCGCTTCCTTCTCTTCCTCGGTCAGGGTGCGCAGCACGATGCCGCGACCGCCAGTCGTACCGGAGCGCACAGGCCCCGGGTTACGGCCAGGTCCGGATCCGGACGAGCTGCTGCCGCCACTCCGCAGGTTCAGGGTGCGGCCGGCCGGGGCGGCCGGGGGAGCGGCCGCCGGCTTCGGCGGCTCGGGGGCCGGCGCGGGCGCCGCCGCGACGACGGGCGCCGCCGGCGCGGCGGGCGCCGTCCCGGCGCGCTTCACCGGCTTCTTGACCTCGACCGTCACCGCGCGCGTACGCCCGTGCGAAAACTTCTGGCGCACCTGCGTCGCGTCTGCCTTCGACGCCGCGCTCGTGCGCGTGGTCGAGAGGGTCAGCGGCTTGGTCGTCTTGTTCTGTTCGTTCTGTTCCGTCATGTCGGCTGTTGTCCTTGGTCCGCCCCGGCCCGTCAACCGGCGCCGTTCAGCCGGAAGCTGCGCCAGCGCGCCGCTCCGACAGAAATTCGTTCAATGAAGGCCCCGCCCGCATCATCGCGCGCGATCGCCACGTAAACCGCCTGTTCGCGGCCGAAGATTCCGCCCAGCGCGGCCGCATCGCCCAGCCGCTCGAGCGGCAGTCCCGTCGCGCGCAGCTTCTGCAATCCATCGCCATCGGCCTCATCGGCCACGACGAGCAATCCCACTTGATGACGGCCGATCATCTGCTCGACCTTCACGTAGCCCGCAACGGCGCGCCCCGCCCGCCGCGCCCGGCCGAGATCGGCCAGGGTCCGTTCAAGCAGAAGGTGCTCGACCCGGTCCACCAACTCGGCCGACGCCTTGACCGGCGCCCGCGCTGCCTTGGAGAACAGCTTCTTCTCCACGGCTTTTTCGAGCGCGGCCCGCTCGGCTCGCACCCACATGCCCCGCCCCGGGAGCCGTCGCGCCAGATCGGGCACGACATCGCCTTCCGGCCCGACGACGAACCGGATCATCTGCTCCGGCGCCCCTTCCACGCCGGTCGCGATGCAGGTGCGCATCGGGCCGGCGGGGGGTGCCGAGAGATGGGGTTCCGTCATGTCGAAGGCAAGGTCCAAGGGCGTCTTCTCCGTCAGGCCTTGGCCGCTTCGTCGGCCGGTGCGGCCTCGTCGGCGAACCAGTGCTCGCGCGCCTTCATGATGATGGCGTTGGCGGCATCGTTATCCATGGTGCTCTCGCCCACGATCTCGCGCAGCTCGTCGGAGGCCAGGTCGGCCAGGTCGTCGAGCGTCTTCACGCCCGCCTCGCCCAGCGCCACCACCATCGGCAGGGTCAGACCCTCGGCGTTGGCCACGTCCTCGGCGACGCCCAGCGACGCCAGGCGTTCGGCCAGCTCGGCGTCGCGCTTCTCGAGATATTCGCGGCCGCGCCGCTGCAGCTCGGTGGCGATCTCCTCGTCGAAGCCCTCGACCGTGGCCAGATCCTCGACCGCAGCGTCCGAGACGTCCTCGACCGAGGCATAGCCTTCGGCGACCAGCAGATGGGCGATCACGTCGTCGACGTCGAGCGTGGCCTTGAAGAGCTCGGTGCGCTCGCGCGTGTCCTTCTGGCGGCGCTCGCTCTCCTCGGTCTCGGTCATGATGTCGATTTCCCAGCCGGTGAGCTGGGAGGCGAGCTTCACGTTCTGGCCGCGGCGGCCGATCGCCAGGCTGAGCTGGTCGTCGGGGACCACCACCTCGGTCTTGTTCTTCTCCTCGTCCATCAGCACCTTGCTGACCTCGGCCGGGGCCAGCGCGTTGACGATGAAGTTGGCCGTGTCGTTCGACCACGGGATGATGTCGACCTTCTCGCCCTGCAGCTCCTGCACGACGGCCTGCACGCGGCTGCCGCGCATGCCGACGCAGGCGCCGATCGGGTCGATCGAGCTGTCGTGGCTCAGCACCGCGATCTTGGCGCGGCTGCCGGGATCGCGGGCCACCGCCTTGATCTCGATGATGTTGTCGTAGATCTCGGGCACTTCCTGGGTGAACAGCTTGGCCATGAACTGCGGATGGCTGCGCGACAGGAAGATCTGCGGGCCGCGCGGCTCCTCGCGCACGTCGAAGATGTAGGCCCGCACGCGATCGTTCACGCGCAGGCTCTCGCGCGGGATCGTCTCGTCGCGGCGGATCACGCCCTCGGCGCGCTGGAGGTCGACGGTGATGTTGCCGTAGTCGACGCGCTTGACCACGCCCGACACGATCTCGCCGATGCGGTCCTTGAATTCCTCGTACTGGCGCTTGCGCTCGCTCTCACGCATGCGCTGCGTGATGACCTGCTTGGCGGTCTGGGCGGCGACGCGGCCGAAGTCGATCGGCGGCAGCTCGTCGGTCAGGAAGTCGCCGACCTGGGCCTCGGGGTTGCGGCGCTGGGCGTCGACCACCGACACCTGGGTGTTCTCGTTCTCGATCACGTCCGAGACCTGCATGTAGCGCAGCAGCTTGATCTCACCGGTCTTGCGATCGATCTCGGCGCGGATGTCGTGCTCCAGCCCGTACTTGGCACGGCCGGACTTCTGGATGGCCTGCTCCATCGCCTCGAGCACTTCCTCGCGCTCGATGCCCTTTTCGCGGGCGACCATGTCGGCCACCTGCAGCATTTCGAGGCGCGGGATATCGGCTGTCGTCGCCATGTCTCTTCCCTCTTCCTTAAGCTTTAGCCAGTCCGTTCAGTGGGTCTGCCCGGCCGCGCCTTCGGCGGCCAGACGATGTTCTTCGATCAGGCGGTCGGTCAGTTCGAGCTTGGCGCGGGTCACGGCTTCGAGCGGCACCGCGGCTTCCTTGCCGTCGTCCAGGCGCAGCCGGACCAGCTTGTCGTCCAGCCCGAGCAGCGTTCCCTTGAAACGACGCCGTCCCTCGACCGGGAGGGCGGTCTCGAGGCGGGCGATGTGACCCGCCCAGCGCACGTAATCCTTGGGCCGGGTCAGCGGCCGGTCGATGCCGGGCGAGCTCACTTCCAGCGTGTAGGCCTGTGAGATCGGGTCCTCGACGTCCAGAACGGCCGAGACGGCGCGCGACACCGTCGCGCAATCCTCGACGTCCAGCGGCCGGCCATCGGCGGGCTCGATCATGATCTGCAGGGTCCCGCCCTTGCTCAGGGCGACGCGAACCAGCTCGAAGCCCATGCCGACGATCGTCGGGGCAACGATGTCTTCGATTCGACGCAGCAGATCTGTCACGCGGGCGGCACTTCTCGACGATTGGGGTGGTAGGAAGGGGCCAAATGAAAAGAGCGGGTTTTCGGCCCACTCTTTTTCTTTGGTTCATCCCGTGAACCCGATGAGGATGGCGCGGATATAGGCTCCTGCCCGCCGGCTGGCAAGGGATTCCAGCATGCCCTATGGGGGGACCTGAGCGACCCTCTATATATAGTAGATGTGTCCCCTCCCCATTCAAATGGGGAGGTGCCCCGCAGGGGCGGAGGGGTCAGAACCCTGACTGACCACCGCATAGATCGTGTCGAGCACGTCGTCGGTGCGCCCCAACACATCGCTGTTCCAGAAGCGCAGCACCTCAAATCCCGCCGATCTCAAGAACCGGTCCCTGCGCAGATCGTAACCCAGGTTCTCCGCATGCTGACTGCCATCGAGTTCGACGATGACCAGTGCCTCCACACACGCGAAATCACAGATGTAGAGTCCCACCTGATGTTGCCGCCGGAACTTGAAGCCTGCGAGCTGACGTCGGCGTAGACGGCTCCAGAGCAGGCGTTCGGCGTCGGTTTGGTTCGTCCGCAGGCTTCGGGCGTATCGGCGCATGCCGAGAGTAAGGCGTGGTACTTTGGAGAAAATATGTCAGCAGTAACTACTTTACCGTGTATCCCCTGACCCCTCCGCCCCTCCGGGGCACCTCCCCATTTGAATCTATCGGATTCACACATCTCATAGTCCGAGGGAGGCGCCGTATTTGATGGCGCGGAACTGATCGAGGCCGATGCGCATGACCTTCGGCCCTGGCTTGCCGTAGTAGCCGGTCCATCCTCCGAGTCTGGCAATGACCCAGGCTGCGAAGGCCAGGGTGGCTTTGGGATGGGGATTGCGCTGGCGCTGGGTCTTGCCCTCGAGCCTGGCCGATACGGCTTCGAGAATGGGCTGGTCCTGCGGCTCGAAGGCATCGCCGAGAAGCTGACCCGTCGCGCCGTCTCGGGCCTGCACGAGTTGCTTGATGGTGACGGCGGCGATGGCGGCGGCGGCCGTCAGGTTGATCATGGCCTGCGGCTCGCCGATATCGGCCGCCTCGATGTCGAAGCCTGCGGTCTTGAGCGTGCGGAAGAACTCCTCGATCGTCCAGCGCTGGCGGTACAGATCGACGATCCGCTTCGCCTGAGGGGCGGTCGCGACAGGATGCGTCGTCAGCAATCGCCAGTGGATCGGCTGGCCTGCCGCCGGCGCCGAGGTCTCGCGCACGTCGACCAGTGTCAGGTCGACCGTCGCGGGCAACGCCGGATCGGCCCCGTGCAAGGGCCGGCGCAAGGTCACCGGCGCGAAACGCAGGGCAAGCTCGGTGTCACGCTCGGGCCGGCCGGGCGCTGCCGGAATGGTCGCGGCGAAGCGCCCCTGCTCGGGTTGTCCGTCGATGAAGTCGAAGAGCAAGCCTTCAGCCTCTTCGGCCGGTGTCTCGATCCGCCGGTTCTGGCAGGCCCGCACGATCAGCTCGACGTTCCCGGGACGGCGCGCGAACAGCTCGTAGAAGTCGCTCTCGCGGTCCGACACCGCCGTGATGCTGCGCGCCTGCGACAGCATCGCACCGGCCTGACAAGCCCCGTCGATCCAGCGCTGCGATTCCTTGGCCTTCGTCTCGCGCTGCCGACGCGGCGCACGCACGCCTTCGGGCCGGTTCCACACCTGCAGCGACACCAGGCCCAGAAGAGCGCCCGTACCGGCTTCCACCGCCAGCACCGGGTGAAGCAGCAATCCCCGCGCCGCGCCGCCCTTGCCGACGATGCCGTAGCCCGCCGCCGCAGCACGGCGACCGCCCAGCGCCAGTTCGCTGGTATCCTGGATGGCCACAACCTCCCGGCCCGCCGCCAGACCTCCCGTCAGAGTGCCGGCGTGCCGTGACATCTCCTCCACCGTCACCGACCGGTTCCGCAGCAGACGCGTGAACCGCATCTCCCGCGCCCGCGTTCCTCCAAGTCGGCGGATGCACGACCCGGGCTGCAGCACCAACGCCGCATGCAACAAGGCCCCCCTTTTTGCAGCCGCCGGTCGCCGAAACCGCCCAGACCGTACTCGATCCCCGACATCCAATTCTCCGCCCGCTGTGCTTCGGACAGAGAATCGAACCGCCTTACTCGACGCAACTACGATGTGTGAATGCGATAGCCATT
>JBILYJ010000532.1:0-3862 GCA_044377795.1 Reyranella sp.
TCGAACTTCCGCACGCTGTTCCTGGCGGGCGAGCGCGGCGATCCGCCGACCGTCGAATGGGCGCAGAAGCTTCTGGGCGTGCCGGTGGTCGATCACTGGTGGCAGACCGAGACCGGCTGGGCGATCTGCGGCAACTTCCAGGGCCTCGACCCGATGCCGGTGAAGCTCGGCTCGACCTCGGTGCCGTCGCCGGGCTGGCACCTCGACGTGCTGGACGAGAACGGCCATCCGATGAAGCCGGGCCAGGTCGGCGCGCTGGCGGGCAGGCTGCCTTTGCCGCCGGGAACCTTCCCGACCCTTTGGAACGCCGACGATCGCTACAAGCAGAGCTACATGAGCGAGTTCCCGGGCTACTACAAAACCGGGGACGCCGGCTTCATCGACCAGGACGGCTATGTCTCGGTGATGACCCGCGTGGACGACGTGATCAACGTCGCCGGTCATCGCCTCTCGACCGGGCAGATCGAGGAGGTGCTGGGTGCGCACAACGACGTCGCCGAGTGCGCGGTGATCGGTATCGCCGACGATCTGAAGGGGCAGGTCCCGCTCGGCTTCCTGGTGCTGAAGGCCGGCGTCAACCGGCCGCCGCAGGAGATCACCAGCGAGGTCGTGCAGATGGTGCGTGATCGCATCGGTCCCGTCGCCTTCTTCAAGAGCGCGCTGGTCGTGCAGCGGCTGCCCAAGACGCGCTCGGGCAAGATCCTGCGCGGCACCATGCAGAAGATGGCCGACAGCCAGCCGTGGACCCTGCCGGCCACGATCGAGGATCCGGCGGTGCTGGAAGAAATCAAGGACGGCCTGAAGACGGCCGGTTTCGCAAACAAGTAGGAGTTGAGATGAGTCTCGATATCAATCGCCCCGACCTCACCGTCGGCGTCGTGGGAACCGGCGCCATGGGCCGCGGCATCGCGCAGGTCACCGCGCAGGGCGGCATGAAGGCCATCATGTACGACGCGGCCCCTGGCGGCGCGGCAAAGGCCAAGGCGGCGATTCTCGACACGCTGAAGGGGCTGGTGGCCAAGGGGCGGTTGACCGATGCCGATCTCGCCAAGACCGATGCCAATCTCGGCGTCGCCGAGAAGGTCGAGGACCTCAAGGGCTGCCACGTCGTCGTCGAGGCGGTGTTCGAGAATCTCGAGGTGAAGCAGAAGCTGTTCGGCGAACTCGAGGCGGTGATCGCGCCCGACGCCATCCTGGCCTCCAACACCTCCTCGATCCGCATCGCCTCGATCGCGCGCTCGCTCAAGCATCGTGATCGCGTCTGCGGCATGCACTATTTCAATCCCGTGCCGCTGATGAAGCTGGTCGAGGTCATCCGCGCCGCCGACACCGCGCAGTGGGTGGTCGACGCCATGGTGGCGCTGGGCAAGCGCCAGACCCGCGTTCCCGTGGTGGTGGGCGACACGCCGGGCTTCCTGGTCAATCTCGGCGGCACCGCGATCGGCACCGAAGGCCTGCGCATCATGCAGGAGGGCAGGGCGACGCCGTCGCAGGTCGACGCCGTGATGCGCGACACCTGTGGCTTCCGCATGGGCCCGTTCGAGCTGATGGACCTCACCGGCATCGACGTGAACTTCCCGGCGCGCAAGATCATCTACGAGGGCTTCTTCCACGACCGGCGCATGACGCCCAGCCCCTATCACGAGAGCCTCTATGCGGCGGGCAGGCTCGGCCGCAAGACCGGCGGTGGCTGGTACACCTATGACGAGAAGGGCGCGAAAATCGACGCCGGCGCCGACCATCCGACCTCGCATGTGCCGGCGTCGAGCGTCGTCATCATGGACACGCACAACACCAAGCTGCTCAGCCTCGTCAGCGCCGATGGCGCGAAGATGCTGGCGGCCGACGACGGCAAGAGCCCGATCCTCGTGGCGCCGATCGGCAAGGACTGCACCACGACGGCGATCGAGCTGGGCCTCGACCCGAAGCGCACCGTCGCGGTCGACCTGACGGGCGACGTGTCCAAGCGCATCACGATCATGATGGCACCGGGCTTCGATCCCGCCATCCGCGACGCCACCGTGGCGCTGCTCGCCAAGTCGGGCACCAAGGTAACGGTGATCAAGGACTCGCCGGGTTTCATCGCCCAGCGCATGTGCGCGATGATCGCCAATCTCGGCTGCGAGATGGCCATGATCGGCATCGCCTCGGCCGCCGACGTCGACACGGCGATGACGCTCGGCCTCAACTATCCGCGCGGGCCGCTGGCGCTCGCCGACTGGCTGGGCGTCAAGGAGTGTCACGAGATCCTGGTGCAGATCCAGGCGATCACCGGCGACGACCGCTATCGCCCCAGCCAGTGGCTGCGCCGCCGCGCGATGCTCGGATTGAGCGCGACGACGGTCGAGTAAAGGATCTTCAGGGAGGGGTACACAACTGCCGCTCAGGCGAGCGTCCGGAACAAACGTCGGCGTCGCGTGGCAGGCCGCGGCCGAGATCGTCCGGTTCCCGCGAGGTCAGGCCGGGCTCCAGCGCCGCGACGAGGGCGGCGAGGGTGCGGTCGACCGGCGTGCGGGCGGTGCGCAGCTTCTCCAGCTGGTCTTGGCTTTGGATGGGATCGTTACCCTCCTAACCGCCGTTGACGTTTACGTAAAGGTAAACTACCTACCTTGGGCTGGCGGTCGAACCGTCGGCGGCTCACAGTCCTTTCAAGAAGACTGACCATCCTGATCGTTGGAGGACGATGCCCGTGACTGCCGCTCTGGCTGCGCATTACACGCCCGAACACCAGATGTTTCGTGAGACCTGCCGGCGCTTCTTCGAGAAGGAAGTGACCCCGTTCCACATGAAGTGGGAGGAAGAGGGTGTCGTGCCGCGCGAGCTGTGGCGCAAGGCGGGCGAGCAGGGGCTGCTCGGCATGACCATGCCCGAAGCCTATGGCGGCGCCGGCGCCGATTTCCTCTACAGCGCCATCATGATCGAGGAGCAGGGACGCGCGCTGGCGTCGGGGCCGGCCTTCTCGCTGCACAACGACATCGTGGTTCCCTACCTTCTCCACTACGGCACCGAGGAGCAGAAGAAGAAGTGGATTCCGAAAGCCTGTTCGGGTGACTTGGTGACGGCCATCGCCATGACCGAGCCGGGCACGGGCTCGGACCTCCAGGCGATCAAGACGACGGCCGTGATGGACGGCAACCAGTGGGTCATCAACGGTTCCAAGACCTTCATCTCCAACGGCCAGCTCGCCGACCTGGTGATCGTGGTCGCCAAGACCGATCCCAAGCTCGGCGCCAAGGGCACGTCCCTCATCGCTGTCGAGACCAACACCGAGGGCTTCAAGCGCGGCCGCAATCTCGAGAAGATCGGCATGAAGGCGCAGGACACGTCGGAGCTGTTCTTCCAGGACGTGCGCGTGCCGGCCGATCACCTGCTGGGCGGGCCGGGCATGGGCTTCGTGCAGCTGATGCAGCAGCTGCCGCAGGAGCGGCTGGTCATCGCCATCCAGGCGGTGGCGGCGATCGAGGCGGCGCTGGAGCACACGCTGGCTTACGTGAAGGAGCGCAAGGCGTTCGGTAAGCAGATCATCGATTTCCAGAACACGCGCTTCAAGCTCGCCGAACTCAAGACCAAGGCCCATATCGCGCGCGTCTTCGTCGACGATTGCGTGGCCAAGCACCTCAAGGGCGAACTCGACGTGGCGACCGCGGCGATGGCCAAGTACTGGACGACCGAGCTTCAGTGCGAGCTGATCGACGAGTGCCTGCAGTTCCACGGCGGCTACGGCTACATGTGGGAATACCCGATTGCGCGTCTGTACGCCGACGCCCGCGTGCAGAAGATCTACGGCGGCACCAACGAGATCATGAAAGAACTCATTGGACGCACCGTGTAATTTGCCTCCCCCGTCATCGGGGGAGGTGTC
>JBILYJ010000395.1:0-5218 GCA_044377795.1 Reyranella sp.
CCCTTCGGGGCACCTCCCCATTTGAATGGGGAGGGACGTCAAGAAAGAGGAGAAGACCATGACTGACGCATACATTTACGACGCCGTCCGCACCCCGCGCGGCAAGGGCCGCAAGGACGGATCGCTCCATGAAGTGACTCCGGTGCGCCTGGCCGTCACCGCGCTTCAGGCCGTGCGCGACCGCAACAATCTCGACACGCATCTGGTCGACGACATCGTGCTGGGCTGCGTTATGCCGATCGGCGAGCAGGGCGCCGACATCGCGCGCACCGCGTCGGTGATGGCGGGTTATGCCGAGACCGTGTCGGGCGTGCAGATCAACCGCTTCTGCGCCTCGGGCCTCGAAGCCACCAACATGGCGGCCGCGCAGGTCATGTCGGGCCAGAGCCAGGCCGCGATCGGCGGCGGCGTCGAGAGCATGAGCCGCGTGCCGATGGGCTCGGACGGCGGCGCCTGGGCGGTCGATCCGGCCGTGGCGATCCCGATGTACTTCGTGCCGCAGGGTGTTTCGGCCGACCTGATCGCGACCAAGTACGGGATGAGCCGCGACGACGTCGACAGCTACGCCGTCGAATCGCAGAGGCGCGCCAAGGCCGCCTGGGACGCCGGCTACTTCAAGAAGTCGATCGTGCCGGTGCGCGACCAGAACGGCATCGAGCTACTGGCCCATGACGAGTTCCTGCGCCCGACCACGACCATGCAGACGCTGGCCGCGCTGGAGCCCAGCTTCAAGATGCAGGGCGAGATGATGCCCGGCTTCAACGCGGTGGCGCAGCAGCGCTATCCCGAGGTCGAGAAGATCCATCACGTGCACCATGCCGGCAACTCGTCGGGCATCGTCGACGGCGCCGCCGCGATCCTGCTGGGTTCCAAGGAGTTCGGCGAGAAGGCGGGCCTCAAGCCGCGCGCCCGCATCCGCTCCTTCGCCTCGATCGGGTCGGAGCCGGCGATCATGTTGACCGGCCCGGCGCCGGCCTCGGAGAAGGCGCTGAAGCGCGCCGGCATGTCGGTGGGCGACATCGACCTGTTCGAGCTGAACGAGGCCTTCGCCGCCGTCGTGCTGCGCTACATGCAGGTCCTCAAGATGCCGCACGACAAGATCAATGTGAACGGCGGCGCGATCGCCATGGGCCATCCGCTGGGCGCCACCGGCGCGATGATCCTCGGCACGCTGCTCGACGAGCTCGAGCGCCGCAACCTCTCGACCGGCCTCGCCACGCTCTGCGTCGGCGGTGGCATGGGCACCGCCACCATCATCGAGCGCGTCTGAGAAACCTCGACCCATTGCCCACCCTTCGAGACGGCCGCTGGGCGGCCTCCTCAGGGTGAGGCAGTGGTTCAAGAGAAGTCCTCACCCTGAGGAGCGAGCAGAGCGAGCGTCTCGAAGGGTGGCCACGGGAAGAATTCGGAGACCAACCATGATCAACTACAACGTCGATTCGGACGGCATCGCGACCATCACCTGGGACATGCCGAACCGCGCGATGAACGTGCTGAACGAGGCCTCGATGACGGCCTATGCCGGCGCGCTCGAGACCGCCCTGAAGGACGAGAAGGTCAAGGGCATCATCATCACGTCGGGCAAGGACAGCTTCATCGCCGGCGCCGATCTCGAGATGATCCTGAGCCTCGACACGTCCGACGCGTCGAAGCTGATGGAACAGTTCAGCCAGCTGCAGAAGATGTTCCGCCGCCAGGAGACCGGCGGCAAGCCGATCGTGGCCGCGATCAACGGCACGGCGCTGGGCGGCGGCTTCGAGATCTGCCTCGCCACCCACTACCGCATCGCCGCGGCCAACCCAAAGACCAAGGTCGGCCAGCCCGAGGTGAAGATCGGCCTTCTGCCGGGCGGCGGCGGCACGCAGCGCATTCCGCGCCTGATCGGCGTGCAGAACGCCGCGCCGATCCTGCTCGAAGGCAAGGACCTCACGGTCGATGCCGCCAAGGGTCTCGGCCTGATCCACGAGGTCGTGCCGGCGGGCGAGCTGCTGGCCCGCGCCAAGGCCTGGCTGACGGCGCCGGCGACCGAGCAGGTCGTGCCGGAGTATGCCGGCAAGGGCGCCAAGGCGATCGACGGCCGCGCCGTGCAGCCGTGGGACCGCAAGGGCTTCAAGGTGCCGGGCTTCCCCGGCGGCCAGGTGTGGAGCCCGCCGGGCGTCATGACCTTCATCGGCGGCAGCGCCATGGTGCGCGGCAAGACCAACGGCGTCTATCCGGCGCCGAAGGCGATCATGAGCTGCGTCTATGAGGGCCTGCAGCTTCCGTTCGATGCCGGCCTCAGGGTCGAGACACGCTACTTCGTCTCGCTGCTGCGCGATCCCGTCGCCAAGAGCATGATCCGCACGCTGTTCTTCGGCCTGCAGGAAGCCAACAAGCTGGTGCGCCGGCCCAAGGGCGTGCCGAAGCAGGACTACAAGAAGATCGGCGTACTGGGCGCCGGCCTGATGGGCGCCGGCATCGCCACCGTCTCGGTGCAGGCCGGCCTCGACATCGTGCTGATCGACCGTGACCAGGCCGCCGCCGACAAGGGCAAGGCGCACATCGCCGACGAGCTGGGCAAGCTGGTGAAGCGCAAGCGCCTCGACCAGGCGAAGGCCGACGCCATGCTGGCCAAGGTCACGGCGACCCCGGACTTCGGCGCGCTCAAGGACTGCGACCTCGTGATCGAGGCGGTGTTCGAGAACCGCGAAGTGAAGGCCGAGGCCACGAAGAAGGCCGAGGCTGCGCTGCCGAAGACCGCGGTCTTCGCGTCGAACACCTCGACGCTGCCGATCACCGGCCTCGCCGAAGCCTCGTCGCGGCCGGACCAGTTCATCGGCCTGCACTTCTTCTCGCCGGTCGAGAAGATGCCGCTGGTCGAGATCATCGTCGGGCAGAAGACCTCGCAGGAGACGCTCGCGCGGGCGCTCGACTACGTCCAGAAGATCCGCAAGACGCCGATCGTCGTGAACGACAGCCGCGGCTTCTTCACCTCCCGCGTCTGCGGCGCCTTCATCAGCGAAGGCCATCGCATGCTGAAGGAGGGCATCCCGGCCGCCATGATCGAGAACTGCGCGCGCTACGCCGGCATGCCGGTGGGCCCGCTGTCGCTCAACGACGAGGTCGCCATCGACCTGTCGTGGAAGATCATGGACCAGGCGCGGCGCGACGCCGAGGCTTCCGGCCAGAAGTTCGAAGGCGCCGGCACCGAGGACATCCTCGAGCTGATGGTCAAGAAGCTGGAGCGCTTCGGCCGCAAGAACGGCAAGGGATTCTACGAGTATCCGGCCGACGGCAAGAAGCGCCTGTGGCCGGAACTCGAGAAGTACTTCCCGGCCGATCCGGCACTGCTCTACGGCGAGGGCGAGGACAAGCGCGCCAAGGAGGACGAGATCAAGAAGCGCCTGCTCTACGTGCAGGCCGTCGACACAGCGCGCTGCCTCGAGAGCAACGTGCTGACCAACCCGCAGGACGGCGACGTCGGTTCGATCATGGGCCTGGGATTCGCGCCGCAGACCGGCGGGGCGATCAGCCTGATCGACCAGGTCGGCATCAAGACGTTCGTCGCCGAGTGCGACGAGTTCGCCAGGAAGTACGGCGCCCAGTTCGAGGTGCCGAAGCTGCTGCGCGACATGGCCGCCAAGGGCGAGAGCTTCTACGGCAACTACCATCCGGCGAAGGCGGCCTAGCCGTCCGGCCTGCTCTCATGGTCCTCTCCGCCCGCGAAGCGGGGGGAGAGGAACATGAGCTTTGAACTTGCGTCGCGGGGCAGTAAAAAGCGCGACGCCAGATCAAAGGGAGAAATGCCGTGGACGCCAAGGAAATCGCCGCACTCGCCGACCGTATTGTCGAAGGCCGGCGCTCGAAGACGACGATGGACTGGCTCGCGGATGCCACGGCGAGCCTCTCCGAGGCCGATGCCTACAAGGTCCAGTTCGCCGTCCACGACAAGCTCGAGGCCGCCGGCTGGAAGCTCGCCGGCTGGAAGGTCGCGTTCGCGGTTCCGGCGCAGTACGAGCCGCTGAAGCTCTCGGGTCCGGCCTTCGCCGGCATCTATACCAGCGGCATCCGCCAGAGCGGCGCGGTGTTCGAGAAGGGCTGGCCGCTCAAGGCCGGCGTCGAATGCGAGATGGTCGCGCGCATGTCCAAGGACGCGCCGGCCGGCACGCAATACACGGCCGACTCGATCAAGGACTACGTCGCCAACCTCTATTGCGGCATGGAAGTCGTGGAGAACCGCTACGGCGACGCCTCCAGGCTGGGTGGGCCGGGCCGCATCGTCGACGACGTGCTGCAGGCCGCCTGCATCGTCGGCACCGAGATCAAGGACTGGCAGAAGACCGACTTCGCCAACGTGAAGGGCCGCTCCGAGTTCGAGGGCAAGGAGATCGGCGCCGGTCCCGGCAGCAACGTGATGGGCGGCGCGATGATCTCGCTCGCCTGGCTTGCCAACAAGCTGATCGCCAACGGCAAGCAGCTGAAGGCCGGCGACATGATCCTGACCGGGTCGGTCCACCCGCCGCAGTTCCTGCCGGGCGCCGGCGTCGCCAGGACCGAGTTCGTCGGGCTGGGCGGGGCGGAGATCACCGTCAAGTAAGGGTTAGCCTGACCGCGAAGGCGGGCATGGTGTAGCCGATCGTGCCCCTCGACGACGTCGTGTTCGACGGCGTCGCGGGGGACGGCCTCTACACCTCCGGCTGCGCCGCTACCTCGGATCCGGCACAGCGAGTCAACGTCAGTCGCCGCGGCCGCGGGCGAGCAGCCGATCGAGATGCGCCGTCTCGTCTGACCAGCCGCCCGGCGGCCAGGGCGCGGAAGGGTCGATCGGCTCGCGCAGGGGCGTGGAGGGAACCTCGTCTCCCTCCAGCAGCTCGACGTCGATCCTGAAATCCTCGTCCTGCTCGAAGCCGTGCCAGTGCACGAACTCGCCATAGGCCCGGCGACCGTCGCGCAGCCGCAGCACGAATCCCGCCATGCTGTCGTGCATGTCGCCGTATGCCCAGTACCGCTCGACCCTCGCGATGTCGGCCGGCACGAAGCCGTGGCTCTCGCCGTCGAGCACGTCGAGGGCATGGCCCAGTTCGTAGAATCCGCGGATCCGCATGAACCTATCGTATCATACCAACCGTCTGAACCGATGACTCTTATGTGATTTGCGCTGGAGGTCGGGGCTCGATTCTTTGAAGCGACAGCGTCGTTTAGGAGGTCGAGATGTCGTTGGCGATCACGCGGAGGGATT
>JBILYJ010000182.1:0-9089 GCA_044377795.1 Reyranella sp.
CGCTGAAGGCGCAGAAGGAAGCGGCCGTCATCTTCGGCGCCGAGAAGACCTACTTCGTGCTGAACGGCACCTCGTCGTCGAACAAGATCGTGCTGCAGGCGCTGGTCGCGGAAGGCGATCTGGTGCTGTTCGACCGCAACAACCACAAGGCCGCCCATCACGGCGCGCTGTTCCTGGGCAACGGCATTCCGATCTATCTCGAGACCGACCGCAACGCCCACGGGCTTATCGGGCCGATCTTCCACGAGGCGCTCGATGAGACAGCCATCCGCGAGAAGATCCGCACCAATCCGCTGGTCCAGGACAAGGACGCGTGGAAGCGCGAGCGGCCGTTCCGCGTCGCCGTCATCGAGCAGTGCACCTACGACGGCACGATCAACGACGCACGCCTGATCGTCGATAAGATCGGCCATCTCTGCGACTACATCCTGTTCGACGAGGCCTGGGCGGGATTCATGAAGTTCCACCCGCTCTATGCCGGCCGCTTCGCCATGGGGCTCACCGACCTCGGCCCCGACAGTCCCGGCATCATCGCCACACAGTCGGCGCACAAGCAGCTCGCCAGCTTCAGCCAGGCCTCGCAGATCCACGTCAAGGATCGCCATATCAAGGGCCAGCGCCGCCGCATCGAGCATCGCCGCTTCAACGAATTCTTCATGCTGCACGCCTCGACCTCGCCCTTCTATCCGATCTTCGCCTCGCTCGACGTCGGCGCGCAGATGATGAAGGGGCGTTCAGGCGAGGTGCTGTGGGACGACACCATCCGGCTGGGCATCGAGATCCGCAAGAAGATGCGCGCCATCCGCCGCGAGTTCGAGGACAAGGAGCGCGACGTGGCGCGACGCTGGTTCTTCGAGCCCTTCGTGCCCAATCGCGTCACGGTGGGCGGCCGCGAGCAGGCCTGGGAGGATGTGCCGACCGACGACCTCGCCGTCGACGCGCGCTATTGGGAGCTGGCGCCCGATGCGCATTGGCATGGCTTCAAGCACGTCGCGCCCGGCTATGCGATCACCGACCCCAACAAGCTGGTCGTGCTGACCCCGGGATTCGATCGCGAGACCGGGCGCTATGCCGGGCACGGTATCCCCGCGCCCGTGGTCGCGCAGTATCTGCGTGAGAACCAGATCGTCCCGGAAAAGAACGACCTCAACTCGCTGTTGTTCCTGATGACTCCCGGAGTCGAATCGAGCAAGGCCGGCACCTTGCTGAGCGCGTTCGTGATCTTCAAGCGGCTGCACGACGAGAATGCACGGCTGGAAGACGTCATCGGCGAGTTCGTTCGCAAGCGGCCGGCACGCTATGCCGGCATGCGGCTGCGCGATCTCTGCGCCGAAATGCACGCCTTCTTCCGCGAGAGCAACGTCAGCCTGATGCAGCGTGCGCAGTTCATGCCCGAGCACCTGCCTGAGCCGGCGATGCCCCCGCACGTGGCGGTCCGCGAGCTGGTACGCAACAATGTCGACTACGTGCCGATCGAAGAGGCGGCGGGCCGCATCGCCACCACCATGTTCGTGGTCTATCCGCCCGGTATCGCCAGCATCGTGCCCGGCGAGCGGCTGGACGAACGGGCCAAGCCGATGCTCGACTACCTGCTCATGTTCCAGAAGAGCGCCAACCTGTTCCCCGGCTTCGACGTCGAGATCCAGGGCATCTATCGCGAGATCGACAAGGACGGCCGCGTGCGCTTCTACACCTACGTGGTGCGCGAGTAGGCGATCTCGACCGGCGGCGTGCTGGCGCCCGCGCCGATGGCGCGCTGCATCAGCACGCTGTCGGCCCACTTGCCGTACTTGAAGCCGACGCCTTCGAGGAGGCCGACCCGGCGGAAGCCGTGAGCCTCGTGCAGGCTGAGCGACGCGGCATTGTCGGCGTCGATGTAGGCGAACATCTGACGATAGCCCACGCCGGCGCAGGCCTCGATCAGCGCCGGAAGGAGCAGACGGCCGATCCCGGTGGAGACATGGTCGGGATGGACATAGATCGAATGCTTGACCGCATAGCGATAGGCAGGCCGCTTGCGAAACGGCACCGCATAAGCGTAGCCCACGATCACGCCGTCGCGCTCCGCCGCGAGATGCGGCAGCCGGCGCCGCAGCATGTTCTTGCGCCGCCGCTTGATGTCGTCGGCCTGCGTCGGCTCGATATCGACGTCGCCCACGCCCCGCGTGATGTGGTGCGTGTAGATCGCGATCATGGCCGGCACGTCGTTTTCGGTCGATGGCCGTACCACGACCGCGGCGCGCGGCTTGTCGAGCAGGGACTCGCTCGTCACTGACATCACTCGATCCTCCTCCGAGACGCCCGGATCAAACACGCCTCCATGACCGTTTCATGTCGGCAAAAAAAGTGGGCCCGGAGAGTTATTCACTCTCCAGGCCCCCAGACGCCCCCTCTAAACTCGCTGGCCGCCGCGGCGATCTCTCCAACCGCGCCCCGTCCATGCACGCGAAGATACGGGCCGGAGGGGCATCGGCACAGGGGGCGCTTGGTATCAATTGTTATGGTTTCGTAACCGGCCGGAAAAACTCGCCCGCACGTGATCGGCCAGGTCGCGCGCCGCAGGACCCAGGCCCGGCGGGGCATAGAGGTTGATGCGGAACTCCGGCAGTGACGGCAGCTTCGCCTCACGGCCGAGGATCACGAAGCGCTCGGGCACCGAGGAGCGCAGCAGCGGCGCCACCGCGAGGCCCGCTTCAAGCACGGCATAGACCGGTTCCAGCCGGCTCACCTCGCAGACGGCGCGCCAGTCGCGCCGCGCCTTGCCCAGCGCCTCGACCGCGACGGGGCGGAAGACGCAGGTCGGCGCCCCGAGCGACACCGGCAGCGGATCCTTGAGATGGGCGTCCCCGTCCGGTGCGCCGACCCAGACCAGCCGGTCGGTGCGTAGCGTCTCGCCGTGGCGGCCGCACTCGGTCTCGGTCGTCATGGCGAGATCGACGCCGCCCGACTTCAGCTCCTCGCGGATCACTCGCGAGTCCTCGCAGACGAGGCTTACCCTCACGCGCGGCTGCGCCTTGGCGAAGCGCCGCAGGATCGCCGGCACAAAGCTGCCGATGATGTCGTAGGGCACGCCGAAGCGGACCTCGCCCTCGAACTGCGGCGCGCGCATCGACGACCAGACCTCGTCGTTCATCGCCACGAGACGGCGCGCCTGTTCGAGCAGCCGCTCACCCGCCGGCGCCAGAACCAGCCCGCGCCCCTGGCGTGCGAACAGGCGGCAATCGAGCGCCTCCTCCAGCCGCTTGATCTGCTGGCTGGCGGCCGCCTGGCTCATGCCCAGCGCCGTGGCCGCACGTGTAACGCCGCCGGCTTCGACGACGGTGAGAAAGGCGCGCACCAGCGCCAGATCGAGGTCCCTACGCATTTTGATAGATAATCATTTCCGAACGATCTCATCAAAAACATTCGTTTTTGTTATCCCTCTGAACGCTCTAGCGTCGCACCATGACGACCAGGATTTCAGGCCTCTGGCTGCCGCTCATCACGCCGTTCAAGGACGGTGCCATCGACTTCGCGAGCTACGACCGTCTGGTGGATCATTACATCGCCAACGGCGTCGACGGGCTCCTGCCGCTCGGGACCACGGGTGAATCGCCGGCGCTCGACGAGGACGAAGTCGCCGCCGTCATCAAGCGCACGCTCACCGTCGCCAACGGGCGCGTGCCGGTGTTCGCGGGCGTCGGTGGCAACGCCACGGCCAAGGTCGAGAAGGAGCTGAAGCGGCTCCGTCACCTGCCGATCGCCGGTATTCTGTCGGTGTGCCCCTACTACAACCGGCCGAGCCAGGACGGCCTGATCGCGCATTTCCGGCGTATCGCCGCGGCCACCGACCGCGACGTCGTGATCTACAACATCCCCTATCGCACGGCGGTGAACCTCTTCAACGATTCGCTGCTTGAACTCGCGGAGGTGCCGAACATCGTGGGCGTGAAGGACAGTTCCGGCAGCGTCGAGCAGTCGCTCGAGCTGCTGCGGCGCAAGCCGGACGGCTTCGCCGTGCTGACCGGCGAGGATGCGCTGTTCTTCACCATGCGCGCCAACGGCGCGGAGGGCGGCATCCTGGCGGCGAGCCACCTGATGACGGAGGGCTTTGTCGAGGTCGAGCGCTGCTTCGCCGCCGACGACCTCGCCGGCGCGCGGGCCGCCTGGGCGCCGCTCGCCCGGTTCGTGCCGATGCTGTTCGCCGAGGCCAACCCGATGCCGATCAAGCATCTCCTGTGGCGGCAGGGGCTGATCGCCTCACCGGAATGCCGCCTGCCGCTCACGAAAATTTCCGACGGGCTGGCCCGTCGGCTCGACGCGGTGTTCGACCAGAAGAAGGCGGCGGCCTAGCCGCGCGCCTTCAGCAGATCGCGAATCTCCGTCAGCAGCTCCTGCTCCTTGGTCGGCGGCGCGGGCGGCGGCGGCGCGCTCTCTTCCTGCTTGATCACCCGGTTCATGCCCTTGATCACCATGAAGAGGACCCAGGCGATGATCAGGAAGTTCACCGTCACCGTCAGGAACGTGCCGTAGCCCAGCGTCGCGCCGGCCTTCTTGGCCGCATCGTAGGTCGCGGCCTGGCTGGCCGCGGGCGTGAGACCGATGAAGTAGTTGGTGAAGTCCAGTCCGCCCGCGATGCGGCCGACGATCGGCATGATGATGTCGCCGACCAGCGAGTCGATGATCTTGCTGAAGGCGGCGCCGATGATCACGCCGATGGCGAGATCCACGACGTTGCCGCGCATTGCGAATTTCTTGAATTCCTGAAGCATGGATCTTCTCCCCCTTGTCGTCGTCAGGTCACGCGCAGCCATACCAGCAAAGCAGAAACCGTCACCACCGAAAAGGCCGTCGACAGCAGAACGGAGGCGGTGTTCTGCTCGACCGACACATCGAACTGCTTGGCCAGCACGAAGGCGTTGGCGGCGGTCGGCAGCGCGGCCATGAGCAGCGCCACCTTGCCCGCTATCGAATCGATGGGCACGAAGAAAGGCAGGATCAGCAAAGCCGCCAGCGGCTGCAGCAGGAGCTTGATCAGGGTGGCGAGGCCGGCCTCGGCGAGGCCGCTCTTGATCGATTTGTCCGACAGGAACAGGCCGATGGCGAACAGCGCACACGGCGCGGCCGCGGCGCCCATGAGGTCGAGCCACTTCTCGACCGGCACCGGAATGGGCAGGCCCGCCCAGGAGGCCGCGATGCCCAGCGCGATCGAGACCGGCAGCGGATTGCGCGCCACGTTGAAGGCGGCGCGCAGGAAGGTCCGCACCGGACCGTGCCCCGCCGCGACTTCGAGCTCGATCAGCATGACGCCGAACACCATGGAGACGACGGCCGTCACGATCACTGTGAGCATGGCCGGCGGCAGGCCCTGCTCGCCAAAGGCCGCCAGGCAGAGCGGCACGCCCATGTAACCGACGTTGCCCCAGGACGCGGCGATCCCCTGCAGACTCATCGCCGCCAGACCGCCTCGCGAAACGAGACGGGTGGTGACCATGCCGACGACGAAAGTGGTGACCACGGCGATTCCGAAGCCCGCCATGAGGCTGGGATCGAGCACGGCGGCCACCGGCGTACGCGCCAGAGTGCCGAAGAACAGCACCGGCAGGGCGAAATAGCTCACGAAGGCGTTGAGCGCCGTGGTCGCTTCCGGCCCCAGGATACGCCAGCGGCCGGCCAGGAAGCCCGCCAGGATGACGCCGAAGATCGGCAGGGCGACGTTGAAAATGGCCTGCACGGCGCGTCCGATTGCAGTTTCTCTAACCTATTAAGAATTTGACATAAATACCATAAATCACATAGCATTTTAGAGATATAGCGAGGCCGCACACATCCCCTCACCGCAAGCGGCCCGGGAGAATCTCATGCGTCTTTTGATCGCCAGCATGGCCGCCCTGGCTGCGGTCGCCTTTGCCGCCCCGTCCTTCGCGCAGGACGAGACGATGCCGACCCCGGCACCCACCGCCAAGCCGAAGGCGCCGACCACCGCCTCCTGCAACAAGATCAAGAGCAGCTCGCAGCGCAGCGCCTGCCTGAAGAAGGTCCAGGTCGCGAAGGCCCCGTCGAAGAAGACGAAGAAGACCACCACCCCGGCCGCGCCGAAGTCGCCTGAACTGGGCCAGCTCCCGCCGGCTTCTGCGCCGGCGCCGACCGCCGCCGCGCCCTCGTCCGGCCCCGTCAGCGTTCCGCCGCTGCCGTCCAAGACGATCTGAATTAGCGCGCCTCCACCAGGAACCGCGCTAATCTCCGCTCTCCCCAACCTAGGGAGAGCGGCATGGCCCATTCGGCCAACCTGATCTCGACAGACGACCTCGCACGCCAGCTCGGCGCCCCTGCCCTGCGCGTGTTCGACTGCACCACCTATCTCAAGCCCGGCCCCGACGGGCGCTACATCGCCGAGAGCGGTCGCGCCAACTACGACAAGGGTCACATTCCGGGCGCGGCCTATCTCGACCTCCAGGCCGATCTCTCCGACAAGACATCGAAACTCCGCTTCACCCTGCCGTCGCTGGAAGAGCTCACCCGGGCCTTCGCAGCCAAGGGCGTGGGCCATGGCACCTTCGTGGTGCTCTACAGTCATGCCTCGCCAGTCTGGGCGAGCCGCATCTGGTGGATGCTGCGCGCCGTCGGCTTCGACGAGGTCGCGATCCTCGATGGCGGCCTCGACAAGTGGAAGGCCGAAGGCCGCCCGCTTTCGACCGAGCCCGTCAGCCATCCGCCGGCCACGCTGTCGCTGCGCGCCCGGCCGGAGATCTTCGTCGACAAGGACGCGATCAAGGGTGCCATCGGCGATGCCTCGACGCTGACCCTCAACGCCCTCAGTCACGACCAGCACACCGGCGCCGGCGGGGTGGTCTATGGCCGCGCCGGCCGGATCGCCGGCTCGTCCTGCGTCCCGGCCGCCAGCCTGTTCGGGCCGGACAAGGCACTGAAGCCGATCGCCGATCTGCGCGCGGCCTTCGAAGGCGTCGGCGCCGCGCCCGACAAGCGCGTGCTGGTCTATTGCGGCGGCGGCATCGCCGCCACGCTCGACGCTTTCGTCCTGACGGCCCTCTTGGGTCACCGGAACGTCTCGGTGTACGACAATTCCATGCAGGAATGGGCCAACGATCCGACCCTGCCCATGGAAGCCGGCTGACGAGGGAGGATGACGTGACGGCCTATATCATCGTCGAGATCGACACCAAGGACGAAGAGCTGATGGCGGAGTACCGCAAGCACACGCCCGGCCTCGTCTCCAAGTTCGGCGGCAAGTTCATCGTGCGCGGCGGCAACTGCACCAGCCTGGAAGGCGGCTGGACGCCGGCCCGCGTCGTGGTGCTGGAATTCCCCGACCGCGCCAAGGCCGAGCGCTTCTATCATTCGGAAGAGTACAAGCCCGTCCTCGCGATGCGTCTCAAGGCCGGTCACTGCAAGGCGATCCTGGTCGACGGCCATAATGGCTGAGGTGGCCGCCTACCGGGCGGTCGGCACGCTCTACAACGCGCTGATGACTGGCCTGGTCATCAGTCTCGTGTCCCGACGCGGCAGCGATACGGCGCGCGAATACATCTTCCGCCACTTCCGCCGGCAGCATCTCGACAAGTTCCTGCCCGGCCTTCAGAAGCTCGGCATCGCGGGCGAGAAGGACGCGCCGGCCTGCGCTCTCTACCACTATCACTCCAACGCGCTTGGGGGCGTTAAGACCGGCTATCTGCGCGAGAGCGACACCAAGGCGTGGGTACGCTACCCGCCGCCGCGCTGGATGTGGAAGGGCACCACCATCGCCGCCGTGCCGCACGACGTATCGGCGGCCTTCCTGCACGCCTGGCACGGCCACAATGGCGTCTCGCTCAAGAATCCGGGCCTCGGCTTCGTCTGTACCGGCATGACGGTCGACGGCAAGCCGGGCCTCGAGGGCTACTATCTCGACTATGGCCGCCCCTTGAAGGAAGAGGAGCGCGTCCGCTTCGCCTACGACGAGGAGATGCCGCGCATCGACTGGAAGACCCAGCCGAAGCTGGAGACCGCGAACTGGCCCGAGGAGCGCCGCCTGCGCACCTTCCGCTCCTACGCGATGGGCTACGTGCAGACCATGCTCCCGGTGCTGCAGGACCAGCTCGGCGCGAAGGACGCACAGACCGAGATGGGCCGCGTGGCGCGACTGGTCGGCTTGCAGTTCCACGAGGAGACCGCGCGCGACCTAGACCTGCCGACCGACGTCGAAACCGGCGATCTGGAAAGCGCCCGCCTGTTCGCGCGCTGGCTGACGGCGATCCTCGCTGCCGAGGGGGAAGAGGTCGTCACCGGGGAGAAGGACGGCGCTGCCGTCGTTCGCATGGAGGGCTGGAAGCTCGCGCGGGAGCTTCAGCTCGCCGACCCGCTCGCCGGCTTCGACGCCTGGAACGAGCTCTGGCTCGGCGCCGCCGGCGCGCACGACCGCTTCCTGAAGATCGAGACCAGCCGCAGCTACGGCGACAAGGGCTGGCAGGCGGCCTGGCGAATCGCGCCGAGATAGCCGGCGGGTAGAAGGCGTCCGGCGACCCGCTCGCCGAGCACCGTGAGTTCGACCCAGCACGCTTCGCGATGCTCATGACTGAGGGCGACCGCGCCCTCGGTCCGCAGCGCGCAGGCGTAAGCCACGATCCGCACGAAGCGCTGCGGCAGCACCTCGAACAGATGCTCGTCGACGAAGGCGCCGGCTTCGACGGCAAGTCCCGTCTCCTCAAGCACCTCGCGGACCAGCGCCGCCCGATGATCTTCGCCGGGATCGGGTCGTCCGCCGGGCAGATCCCACTCGTCACGCTCGTTGAGCAGCAGCAGGACGCAGCCGTCGTGGATCAGCACGCCCTTCACAGACACGGGGTAGGACTCGCTAGCGGTCAATAAGGTTGCCCTCTGAGCCAACGGCGATATGTCAGAGCGCGGGTCGCCACTTGATCGCGCCCGCACCGCGCGGGCGCATCGATCCTGTCAGTGCCCATGCCAGGTTGAATCCGCGCGAATTCGCAGTCCTTATACCAACGGCCCTAAGCACTGACCTTGGCCCAGTTTCGGTTTGTGATCGAGGCGACGGCGGCTGGGTCGTTGGCGAAGAAGCTCCACGCGTTGCAGCAGGCCTCGACGATGTCGTC
>JBILYJ010000183.1:0-9074 GCA_044377795.1 Reyranella sp.
GGCATCAACCAGCTCTGCGGCTCCGGCCTGCGCGCCGTCGCCTTCGGCTGGCAGGCGATCCGCAACGGCGACGCCAGCATCATGGTGGTCGGCGGCCAGGAGAGCATGAGCCAGGCGCCGCACGCCGCTTATATGCGCGACGGCACGAAGATGGGCGAGTTCAAGATGCTCGACACCATGCTGAAGGACGGGCTGTGGGATGCCTTCCACGGCTATCACATGGGCAACACCGCCGAGAACGTCGCGCAGAAGTTCCAGATCACGCGCGCCGAGCAGGATGCGTTCGCCGTGTCGTCGCAGAACAAGGCCGAGGCGGCGCAGAAGTCCGGCCGCTTCAAGGACGAGATCGTCCCGGTGACGGTAAAGACGCGCAAGGGCGAGGTCGTCGTCGACACCGACGAGTTCCCGCGTCACGGCACGACGATCGAGGCGCTGGGCAAGCTGCGTCCGGCCTTCACCAAGGAAGGCGGCTCGGTCACTGCCGGCAACGCCTCGGGCATCAATGACGGCGCCGCGGCGCTGGTGCTGATGAGCGCCGACGAAGCCAAGAAGCGCGGCATCACCCCGCTCGCGAAGATCGTGTCGTGGGCGACCACAGGCGTCGATCCGTCGATCATGGGCATCGGCCCGGTGACGGCCTCGCAGGCTGCGCTGAAGAAGGCCGGCTGGACGGTCAAGGATCTCGATCTGGTCGAAGCCAACGAGGCCTTCGCCGCCCAGGCGGTCGCCGTCGGCAAGCAGCTCGGCCTCGACGAGACGAAGCTCAACGTCAATGGCGGCGCGATCGCGCTCGGCCATCCGATCGGCGCCTCGGGCGCCCGCGTGCTGACCACGCTGCTCTATGAAATGCAGAAGCGCGACGCCAAGAAGGGTCTCGCCACCCTGTGCATCGGCGGCGGCATGGGCATCGCGATGTGCGTCCAGCGCGACTGATCTTCGGTCGACGCTTCAGAGTTCAAACGCCCGAAGGAGTGATCCTTCGGGCGTTTTCTTTAAACGTCCCACCGTCGTCCCGAGCGGAGCGCAGCGAAGTCGAGGGACCTCTTTTCGCTTCGGCACACCGTGCGCCGGAAAAAGGTCCTTCGACTGCGCCGCCCTATAGGCGGCTCCGCTCAGGACGACGGAGTTTCTTTAAGCCGCTCTAGTAGTTGTAGTAGGTGCCGACCTGGGTGCCCGCGCGGACGAGGCGTCGCCCGTCCTGCTGCGACAGCCATGTGAGCTCGGCGTCGTTGGTTCCCTTGGGCTGCGCCAGCAGGAAGCGCGTCTCGCCCGGCACGACGGTGATGATCAGCTCTGTGCTCTCGCTGCTGCCGAAGGCGCGCAGGTCGTAGGGATTGGGCGGCAGGTCGAGGCGCATCCAGGTCGATCCCGTCAGCCCGCCGACGGGATTGCGGCTCATGGAGATGGGGATGTTCGGCGCATCCGGCGGGGCGGTGTCGCGCACGATGTAGAGCGCCGCCATGCCGTCCTTGGCAACCGGGAAGGAAGTCGTGCCATAGGCCTGATACCAAGGCGACTGCCAATTTTCGCAGGCGGACAGGGAAAGCGCCAGCAACGCGGCGCCTAGAAACTTCATCATGCAACGACCTCCAGCGGCAAAGTCCGACGGACCGGCCTGCGGGTCAAGCCTCAGGCTGTCGCCGGTGCCGGCAGGACGCGCAGGCGCGCCAGCGGTGACAGGACGATGACGAGGGTCGACAGCGCGAACGCCACGCCAATCAACAGCAGGGCCGCGGGTATCCCGGCGTGAGCGGCCACCAGGCCGCCGGCCAGGGCGCCCAGCGGACGGACGCCGTAGATCGCGGTCTGGACCGTGGCGTTGACCCGGCCCATCAGGGCTGAGGGCGTCACGAGCTGGCGGACCGTCGTCTGGCAGATCAGCCACAGCATCGGCCCGAAGCCCACCAGGAAGTAGCCGCCTGCGGAGAGGGCGAAGCCGTTGCCCGAGGGGGCCGCCAGGAACAGGAAGGCGGCGACCACCGACACGGCCGGCCCAAAGATCAGGGTCACGAACGGCGGCAGTCGACGGGCGCAGAGCGGCGCTACAAGCGCGCCCAGGATCAGCCCGGCCCCATAGGTCGATTGCGCGAGGCCCATATGCGCCGGGTCGAGGCCGAGCGGTCCCAGCGCCAGCGGCGCCCAGATGGCGAGCAGCGCGAAGAAGGCGAAGTTCCAGAAGATCGCGCAGAGGCTGATGCCGCGCAGCAGCTCATTGCGCACCACGAAGGCCATGCCGACGCGAATGGCGCTGGCGAGGGTCGGACGCTCGGCACCCCTCGTCGGGGCCGTGCCTTCCGGCAGAGCGAGCACGCAGACCAGCGCCAGGGCTGCCCCGAGGGCGGCCAGCGCGCAGCCCCAGGTGGGCGACAGATGCTGGGCGAGCAGGCCGGCGACGAACGGAGCGGCGAGACTGACGACGGCACGCGCCAGTTCGAGGCGCGCATTGGAGCGCGGCAGGTCGCCGGGCGCCACGAGGCTCGGCAGCAGCGAGACCGAGGTCAGAACGTAGACCACGGTACCCGATGCGCCGGCGACGGCGGCGAGGCCCAGCAGGACGACATAGCCAGTGGCCGCCGCTGCAACCGCAACGATAGAGGCGGTGAGGCCGAGCGCCAGTGCGACGATCAGCATGCGGCGGCGCGGCATGCGGTCGATCCAGGTGCCTGCCGGCAGGGAGACCAAGAGCCAGGCGGCACTCTGCGCGGCGACCAGCAGGCCGAGCAGGTCCGGACCGGCGCCCAGGACGAGGGTCGCGGTCAGGGGAAGGGTGGCGAGCGCCATCTGGTCGGCGGCGTGGGTCCCGGCGGCGGCGCCGAGCAGGGCGGTGAAGGGCTTCATGACGCCGCTTCTAGAGCCGTGACGGCGGCAGGCTCTATCCGGTGGCGTCGCTCAATTCGATCCGGGAGGCGACATCAATCTGACGCTTGCCTGCGATGGGGGAGAACCGGCTAGACTGAAGAGGCGTCATCTCCAGGGGAGGAAAAAATGGCCGGACGGGTAGCAGTCGTGACGGGTGGAACACGTGGCATCGGTGCCGCCATCTCCCGGATGTTGAAGGACAAGGGCTACAAGGTCGCCGCGACCTACGCCGGCAACGACGAGGCCGCCAACAAGTTCAAGGCCGAGCATGGCATCAACGTCTACAAGTTCGACGTTGGCAATTTCGATGCCTGCCAGAAGGCCGTCGCCGAGATCGAGAAGGATCTCGGGCCCGTCGAGATCCTGGTCAACAATGCCGGCATCACCCGCGATTCCACGATGCGCCGCCTCACGCGCGACATGTGGGAAGCCGTCATCGACACCAACCTCGGCTCCTGCTTCAACATGAGCAAGGCGGTGTGGGACGGCATGAACGCGCGCGGCTTCGGCCGCATCGTCAACATCGGCTCGATCAACGGCCAGGGCGGCCAGTACGGCCAGGTGAACTATGCCGCCGCCAAGTCGGGCATCCACGGCTTTACCAAGGCGTTGGCCCAGGAAGGCGCCCCGAAGGGCATCACCGTGAATGCCATCGCACCGGGCTACACCGACACCGACATGGTGTCGGCGGTGCCGGCCAACGTGCTGGAGAAGATCGTGGCCAAGATCCCGGTCGGACGACTGGGCAAGGCCGAGGAGATCGGCCGTGGCGTGATGTTCCTGATCGCCGACGATGCCGGCTTCATCACCGGCTCGACCCTGTCGATCAACGGCGGTCAGCATATGTACTGACCAATTGGCCTGAAAAAGCCAAGATGGGGGCCGGCACACCGCCGGCCCTTTTCATTCCTGGAGCAATCACGCATGGCCAAGCTGACCGAGTACGAGGACATGAATCCGCGGGCCAAGGCCGTCGTCGAGGGCATCGCCAAGGCGCGCGGCATCGATCCGGCAGGCATCAACAACGTATGGAAGGCGCTGGCCCGCCATCCCGACACGATGGAGCGCTTCGCCGCCGAGATGAAAGCGGTGATGGCGCCGGGCGCGCTCGACGGTCTTACCAAGGAATTGATCTATCTCGCCGTGTCGGTCGCCAACCAGTGCGACTACTGCATCAACTCGCATGGCTACCTGGCGCGCCAGAAGGGCATGACCGAGGAGATGTTTGACGAGTTCATGGCGGTCGTGCTGGCCGCGCAGAAGGGCAACAAGATCGCGACGGGCTATCGTGTGCCGATCGACGAGGCCTTCGAGGAGAAGTGACGTGAGCGACGCCAAGTCCACGGTGTGGGATGCCAACCTCTATCTGAAGTTCGCCGATCATCGCACGCGGCCCGCGCTCGACCTGATGGGCCGTCTCGATCCGGCGAACGGCGCGCGGCCGGGGCATGCGGTCTACGATCTGGGCTGCGGCGCGGGCAACATCTCGCGCATCCTCGCCGAACGCTTTCCCGAGGCTGCCGTCATCGGCATCGATTCGTCGGAGGAGATGCTCGCCAAGGCGCGCAGCCAGACGGTCGATGCGAGGATCACCTTCGCCAAGGGCGACCTCGCGCATTTCGCGCCGACCCTGCCGCCCGGCATTCTCTACAGCAATGCCGCCTATCACTGGCTCGACGGACACATCGACATGTTTCCCGGCTTGCTGAAGCTGCTGCCGCCGGGCGGCCAGCTCGCGATCCAGATGCCGCGCAATCACGAGGCGCCCTCGCACGCGTCGATGCATGAAGCGGCGCAGGCCGGTCCGTGGCGCGACCAGCTCGGCAAGGTGCGCCCGATCGCCCGCGTCGAGGAGCCCGGGCGCTACTACGACGTGCTGAAGCCGCTCTGTTCGGACCTGGAGGTCTGGGAGACGATTTACCAACAGCCGCTCACCGGCAAGGATCCGGTGGCGCAGTTCACTTCGTCGACCGGGCTCAGGCCCTATCTCGAGCTGCTGCAGGAACCGGAGCGGACGGGGTTCTACGAGGCCTATGCCGCGCTGCTGCGCAAAGCCTATCCGACGCGGCCCGACGGCATCACGCTGTTTCCCTTCCGCCGCCTCTTCATCGTGGCGCGCCGCGCATGATCGTGCGGCGCCTGCTGGGTGTCGCGCTGCTGCTGGTCGCGGCCTGCCGCGTGGCGTCGGTGCAGGCGGCACCGCAGTCGATGGTGGCGGCGGCCCATCCGCTGGCGGTCGAGGCCGGGCTGGAGATACTTCGACGCGGCGGCACCGCCGTCGATGCGGCGATCGCCGTGCAGATGATGCTGGGTGTCGTCGAGCCGCACGCCTCGGGCATCGGCGGCGGCGGTTTCCTGCTGCACTACGACGGCACCAGCCAGGCCATCACCGTCTACGATGGCCGCGAGACGGCGCCGGCGGGCGCAAGTCCGACCATGTTCCTTTCGGCCGACGGCAAGCCGCTCGGGTACCGCGAAGCCGTGGCCTCGGGCATCTCGGTCGGCGTTCCCGGCCTCCTGGCCATGCTGGAACTCGCGCACAAGGAGAAGGGCAAGCTTGCCTGGAGCGAGTTGTTCGGCCCCGCGACCGCCACCGCCCGCGACGGCTTCCCGGTCTCGTCCCGTCTCGCCGCGTGGCTGCAGAGGATTCCGGCGCTACGCGAGGAGCAGGCGATCCGCGAGATCTACTTCACGGGCGACGGGTCTCCGCGCAAGCAAGGCGAGCGCATCTCCAATCCGGCGCTTGCCGACACGATGGATCTGATCGCGCGGCAGGGCGCGCGCGTGATGTACGAAGGCCCCGTGGCGGCGGAGATGATCGGGCGCGTGCGAAGTCATCCCCGGCCCGGCACGCTCTCCGCCGCCGATCTCGCCGACTACAGACCGATCAAGCGCGACCCCGTGTGCGGGCCCTATCGCGTCTGGGTCGTCTGCGGCATGCCGCCGCCCTCGTCGGGCGGCATCGCGATCCTGCAGGTGCTGGGGCTGATCCAGCCTTTCGACCTCCAGCGCGATCCTCCCAACGATCTACGCGCCGTCCACCTGATCGCCGAGGCGAGCCGGCTCGCTTTCGCCGATCGCGATCGCTACGTCGCCGATCCTGCTTTCGTGGACGTGCCGGTCGCGGGTCTGCTGTCGCCTGAGTATCTCGCGGAGCGTCGCAAGCTGATGTCGCCGGATCGCAGCATGGGCCGGGTCGGTCCCGGCCTGCCGCCGGGCTATGTCGAGCGCGGCACCAGCCATGTCAGCATCGTCGATCGCTGGGGCAATGCCGTCAGCTTCACCACCACGATCGAGGCGCCGTTCGGCGCCCACATGATGGTGCGCGGCTTCCTCCTGAACAACGAGCTCACAGATTTCTCGCCCCGTCCCGAACTCGACGGCAAGCCGGTCGCCAACCGCGTGCAACCCGGCAAGCGTCCGCGCTCGTCCATGTCCCCGACCTTCGTGCTCGACCGGAACGGCAGGCTGGTCGCGGCGCTGGGCTCGGCGGGCGGGGCCAGGATCATCGGCGACACGCTGCAGACGCTGGTCGGCCTGCTCGACTGGGACCTGTCCGCGCAGGCCGCCGTCGACCTGCCGCGGGTGACCAACCTGAACGGTGCGACCGAGCTGGAGGAGGGCACGCCGATCGCCGACCATGCGGCCGCCTTGCGCGCGCTGGGCCATGAAGTACAAGTCCGCCGGCATGAAGGCGGCCTGACCGCCCTCCGGCGCAGTGGCGACGGGTGGGAGGGCGGCGCCGATCCGCGGCGCGATGGCGTCGCCCGAGGAGAATAGAAGTGGCCCTGAAGAAGCTCCCCACCGTCATCCTGCGCGCCGGCGAGGATCGCCGCGTCCGCGCCGGCCATCCCTGGGCCTTCTCCAACGAGATCCTGATGGACGCCGACGCCAAGGCGATTCCGGTCGGCAGCCTCGCGACCCTGCGCGCGCCGGGCGGCGAGGCGCTGGCCCTGGTCACCTTCAATCCGCATTCGCTGATCGCGGCGCGCGTTCTCAGCACGAACCCTGAAGCGCAGGTCGATGCCCTGTTCATCGGCCGGCGCCTCACCCAGGCGGCGGCGCTGCGCGACCGGCTGATCGGCGTGCCCTATTACCGGTTGATCCATGCCGAGGCCGACGGCCTGCCGGGCGTGATCATCGACCGCTTCGGCGATGCCTTCGTGGTGCAGGTCAATACCGCCGGCATGGACGCGCTGACGCCGATCCTGCTGGAGGCTCTTGAAGCCGAATTCTCGCCCACGACGATCATCCTCAAGAACGACTCGCCCGTGCGCGAGCTCGAAGGGCTGACGCGCGAGGTGGTCGTGGCCAAGGGCCAGGCCGGCACCATCGAGCTGATCGAGAACGATGCGCGTTTCGTGGCCGATCTGTCCGAGGGCCAGAAGACCGGCTGGTTCTACGACCAGCGCGACAACCGGCGATTCATGGCGGGCCTCGCCAAGGACGCCCGCGTCCTCGATGCCTATTGCTACAGCGGCGGCTTCGGTGTCCTGGCGGCGACGCGCGGGGCGACGTCCGTGGTCTGCCTCGATCGTTCGCAGCCTGCTCTCAACGTGGCCCAGCAGGCGGCGGCGCTGAACGGCGTCGACAAGATCGTGTCCTTCCGCAAGGGTGAAGTGTTCGAGACCCTGGAGAAGGAGAAGCCGCGCAGCTACGAGGTCGTGATCTGCGATCCGCCGGCCTTTGTGAAGAGCCGCAAGGACCTCAAGACCGGCGCGCAGGGCTATCGCAAGCTGGTGCGTCTGGCGGCGCCGCTGGTCACCAAGGGCGGCTTCTTCTTCGTGGCGTCGTGCTCCCACCTCGTCGATGCGCCGCTGTTCGCCGAGCAGGTCCGGCGCGGCCTGCGCGATGCCGAGCGGAGCGGCCGCATCCTGCTGAGCAGCGGCGCGGCGCTGGATCATCCGGTTCATCCGAACCTGCCGGAGACGGCCTATCTGAAAGCCATGGTGCTGCAACTCGACTGACGACGTGAGTTTGAGGGGGTAGAGGGGATGTCGATGAATACAATGGGCCGCCGTTGGCTTCTGCTTGTCGTTGCCACGGTCTGTCTCGCCGGAACGGGCTGTTCGATTCCGGAACGCGGAGAGGCGGTGCCGCGCGTCGACACAGTGCGCGCGATGCCGCTCGGCATCCCGAATGCGCGCTTCTACGCCGATGGCGATCCCAGGCTGATGGTCGAGGAGGGGATGCAATCGGGCGTGCGTGAAGCGGCCGCCCTGCGCGCCGAGGGGAAGATGCCGACGCGTCCGCCGCCGGCCTATTTCCTCGCCGTGTCCGGCGGCGGTGACAACGGTGCCTTCGGCGCCGGGATCATGAACGGCTGGACGGCCGTCGGGACGCGCCCGGCGTTCAAGATGGTCACCGGCGTCAGCACCGGCGCACTCATCGCGCCCTTCGCCTTCCTGGGTTCGGACTACGATGCGCAGTTGCGCGAAGTCTACACGACCATGACGCCGGACAAGGTCTTCCGCATGCGCGGCCTCACGGCGGCCCTGTTCGACGACGCCATGGCCGATACGGGGCCGCTCGCCGAGATCATCGCGAAGTATGCCGACCAGAAGATGTTCGACGCGATCGCCGCCGAGTACAAAAAGGGCCGGCTGCTGATGATCGGCACGACCGATCTCGACGCCCAGCGGCCGGTGATCTGGAACATCGGTGCCATCGCCGCCAGCGGCCACCCCGGCGCACTCGACCTCTTCCGCAAGATCCTGCGGGCCTCGGCGGCCATTCCCGGCGCCTTCCAGCCGGTGCTGATCGACGTCGAGCTCGACGGCAAGAAATACCAGGAGCTGCATGTCGACGGCGGCGCCATCGCCCAGCTCTTCCTCTATCCGCCGTCCATCGACATGTCCGCCAGCAACATCAAGCGCGAGCGCTACGCCTATATCATCCGCAATGCCCGCCTCGACCCGGACTATGCGATGGCCGAGCGGCGCACCATCACCATCGCCGGTCGCGCGATCGCGACGATGCTGGCGGCCAGCGGCGTCAACGATGTGCTGCGGACCTACTTCGTCACGCAGCGCGACAAGGTCGACTACAACCTCACCTACATCGGGCGGGATTTCGATTTCCCCAAGAAGGGCGAATTCGACCAGGCCTACATGAACGCGCTCTACGAATACGGCGTGCGGGAGATCGTGGAGGGCCGCGCCTGGCACAAGGCGCCGCCGGGACTGGGTTCGTCGACCGCCGCTCCGACGCGTTAA
>JBILYJ010000184.1:0-8984 GCA_044377795.1 Reyranella sp.
ACCGCTAGGAGACGATGCGATGGCGATGATCACCGCCGACCCCAAGGACGTCCCGCAGGTCGCGAGCTTTTCCTTCACGCCAGAGTACATGGCGAAGGTCGAGGCGCAGATCGCCCATTACCCGCCCGGGCGTCAGGCGAGCGCCGTCATCGCGGTGCTGGATCTGGCGCAGCGCCAGCAGGGCTGGCTGCCGCGCGCGGCGATGAACGAGGTGGCGCGCATCCTCGAAATGGCGCCGATCCGCGTCTACGAGATCGCGACCTTCTATACGATGTTCCAGCTGCGGCCGAAGGGTAAGTACCTGCTGCAGGTCTGCACCACGACGCCGTGCTGGCTGCGCGGTTCCGAAGCGGTAATGAAAGCCTGCCAGCATGCCGCCGACGGCGAGATGTTCAGCGTGCAGGAGGTCGAATGCCTCGGCGGCTGCGTCAACGCGCCGGTCGTGCAGATCAACGACGATTTCTACGAGGATCTCGACGAGGCCTCGATCAACAAGGTGCTCGACGCGCTCCGGCGCGGCGAGACTCCGAAGCCCGGACCGCAGGTGGACCGCCAGACGTCGGCGCCCGAGGGCGGCCTGACAACGCTGAAGGGTGAGTAGGACGATGCTCGGCGACAAGGACCGCATCTTCACCAACCTCTACGGCGTGCACGACTGGCGCCTGGCCGGCGCCCGTGCCCGTGGCGCCTGGGACAACACCAAGGCGATCCTCGACCGGGGCGTGGACGCGATCATCGACGAGATGAAGAAGTCGGGCCTGCGCGGCCGCGGTGGCGCGGGCTTCCCGACCGGCATGAAGTGGTCCTTCATGCCCAAGGAAGTGAAGGACCGGCCGCACTACCTCGTCGTCAATGCCGACGAGTCGGAGCCCGGCACCTGCAAGGATCGCGACATCATGCGTCACGATCCGCACCTGCTGATCGAGGGCTGCCTCGTTGCGGGCTTCGCGATGCGCGCCCATGCCGGCTACATCTACGTGCGCGGCGAGTTCTACAACGAGGCGCAGCACCTGATCGAGGCGATCAAGGAGGCCTATGATGCGGGCCTGCTCGGCAAGAACGCCTGCGGCTCGGGCTGGGATTTCGATCTCTACGTCCATCGCGGCGCCGGCGCCTACATCTGCGGCGAGGAGACCGCGCTGCTCGAGAGCCTCGAGGGCAAGAAGGGCATGCCGAGGCTGAAGCCGCCGTTCCCGGCGGGTGCTGGCCTCTATGGCTGCCCGACCACGGTGAACAACGTCGAGTCGATCGCGGTGGCGCCGACGATCCTGCGCCGCGGGGCGGCCTGGTTCGCGGGCATCGGGCGGCCGAACAACACCGGCACCAAGCTCTTCTGTATCTCAGGTCACGTGAACCGGCCGTGCAACGTCGAAGAGGAGATGGGCATCCCGCTGCGCGAGCTGATCGAGCGTCATTGCGGCGGCGTGCGCGGCGGCTGGGACAATCTCCTGGCGGTCATTCCGGGCGGCGCCTCGGTCCCGCTTCTGCCGAAGTCGATCTGCGACACGGTCCTGATGGACTTCGACTCGCTGCGCGACCAGCGCTCCGGCCTCGGAACCGCGGCGGTCATCGTCATGGACAAGTCGACCGACGTGGTGAAGGCGATCGCCCGGCTCAGCTACTTCTACAAGCACGAGAGCTGCGGCCAGTGCACGCCCTGCCGCGAGGGCACCGGCTGGATGTGGCGCGTGATGGAACGCATGGTCACGGGCAATGCGCGGCTTGAAGAGATCGACGCGCTCGAGGACGTCACCAAGCAGGTGGAAGGTCACACGATCTGCGCGCTGGGCGACGCGGCGGCGTGGCCGATCCAGGGCCTGATCCGGCATTTCCGGCCCGAGATGGAGCGCCGCATCCGCGCGCGCACCGAAAAACTGGCAGCCGAGTAGGCGGGGCGGGGAGCAGGCAATGCCCAAGGTCAAGATCGACGGCGTCGAGATGGAGGTGCCGGCCGGCATCACCGTGCTGCAGGCCTGTGAGCTGGCGGGCGTCGAGATTCCGCGCTTCTGTTACCACGACCGCCTCTCGATCGCCGGCAACTGCCGCATGTGCCTCGTCGAGGTGAAGCCCGGCCCGCCCAAGCCGCAGGCGAGCTGCGCGCTGCCCGTCGCCGACAAGCAGGAGATCTTCACCCAGACGCCGACCGTGCAGAAGGCGCGCAAGGGCGTGATGGAATTCCTGCTCATCAACCATCCGCTGGATTGCCCGATCTGCGACCAGGGCGGCGAGTGCGACCTGCAGGACCAGGCGATGGCCTACGGTTTCGACCGCAGCCGCTATCACGAGAACAAGCGCGCGGTGCCCGACAAGGAGCTCGGCCCGCTGGTCAAGACGTCGATGAACCGCTGTATCCATTGCACGCGCTGCATCCGTTTCGCGACCGAGGTCGCGGGCGTCGAGGAGTTGGGTGCGACGGGCCGTGGCGAGAGCATGGAAGTGACGACCTATGTCGAGCATGCCCTGTCGACCGAGCTGGCCGGAAACCTGGTCGATCTCTGCCCGGTCGGCGCGCTGACCTCGAAACCCTATGCCTTCGAGGCGCGTCCCTGGGAACTGACCAAGACCGAGTCGGTCGACGTCCTGGATGCGCTCGGCGCCAACATCCGCGTCGACACCCGCGGCGCGCAGGTCATGCGCGTCCTGCCGCGTCTCAACGACGACGTGAACGAGGAGTGGATCTCCGACAAGACGCGCCACGCGATCGACGGTCTGCGTCATCAGCGGCTGGATCGTCCCTATGTCCGCACCAAGGGCAAGCTCGTCGAAGCGACCTGGGACCAGGCCTTCGCCGCTATCGCCGCGAAGCTGAACGGTCTGGACGGGAACAAGATCGCGGCGATCGTCGGCGACCAGTGCGACGCCGAGTCGATGGTGGCGCTGAAGGATCTCATGGCTTCGCTGGGCTCACCCAATGTCGACTGCCGCCAGGACGGCGCCAAGCTCGACGGCCCGCGCGGCAGCTACATCTTCAATGCCGGTGTCCGGGGTATCGACCAGGCGGATGCGATCCTGCTGATCGGCACCAATCCGCGCGTCGAGTCGCCGGTGCTCAACGCCCGCATCCGCAAGCGCTATCTCCACGGCAAGTGCCCGGTCGCCAGCATCGGTACCGCCGAAGACCTGACCTATCCGGTCGAGCGGCTGGGCGCGGGCCCCGCCACCTTGCGCGAACTCGTCGACGGCAAGCTCGGCTTCTTCGACAAGCTCAAGGACGCGAAGCATCCGCTGATCGTCGTCGGCATGGGCGCGCTCGCCCGCGAGGACGGCGCCGCGGTACTGGCGCTCGTCTACGAACTGGCCGGCAAGCTCAACGCGGTGCGCGACGACTGGAACGGCTTTGCCGTCCTGCACACGGCGGCGGCGCGCGTCGGCGGCCTCGACCTCGGCCTGGTGCCGGGCGAGGGCGGCCGGGACGTGGCCGGCATCCTGGAAGGCTGCCAGAAGAAGGAGATCGAGGCGGTCTTCCTGCTCGCGGCCGACGAGATCGATACGACGAAGCTCGGCAAGGCCTTCGTGATCTACCAGGGCCATCATGGCGACGCCGGTGCCCATCGTGCCGACGTGATCCTGCCGGGCGCGGCCTATACCGAGAAGCCCGGCATTTACGTGAACACCGAGGGTCGGGTGCAGGTCGGCCGGCGCGCCGGCTATCCGCCGGGCGATGCCCGCGAGGACTGGGCGATCCTGCGAGCGCTCTCGGAGCGGCTGGGCAAGACGCTGCCTTACGACACGCTGCACCAGGTCCGGGCGCGGCTCTTGGCCGTCAACAAGGTCTTTGCGGCAATCGACCAGCAGGCGCCCGGTGCCTGGGGACCGGTCGGCAAGGCGGGGCCGACCACCGATGCGCCGCTCAAGTCGGCGGTGCCGAACTTCTACATGACCTGTCCGATCAGCCGCGCGTCCAAGATCATGGCCGATTGCATGGCCTCCCGGACCCATCTCATGGCGGCGGAGTAGGGGCATGTACGCCGATCTGATCACCTTCTTCACGACCAACTGGCTGGGCATGGCGATCGTCATGCTGGCGCAATGCCTTGCGGTCACCGTGCCGCTGCTGGTGGCGGTGGCCTACATGACCTATGTCGACCGCAAGGTCTGGGCCTCGATCCAGCTGCGCCGCGGTCCCAACGTCGTCGGTCCGTTCGGCCTGCTGCAACCCTTCGCCGACGGGCTGAAACTGGTGCTCAAGGAGACGATCGTCCCGTCGAGCGCGAACGGCATCCTGTTCATCATCGCGCCGATGATCGCCTTCATGACGGCGTTGGTCGCCTGGGCGGTCGTGCCGTTCGACGACGGCTGGGTGATTGCCGATATCAACGTCGGTATCCTCTATCTCTTCGCCATCTCGTCGCTGGGCGTCTACGGCATCATCATCGCGGGCTGGGCCTCGAACTCGAAATACGCCTTCCTCGGCGCGCTGCGCTCGGCGGCGCAGATGGTGTCCTACGAGGTCTCGATCGGCTTCGTGCTGATCACCGTGCTGCTGTGCGTCGGCTCGCTCAACCTGTCGCAGGTCGTTCTGGCCCAGTCCGGCTGGTTCTGGAACTGGTTCTGGCTGCCGCTGCTGCCGATGTTCGTGATCTTCTTCATCTCGGCGCTCGCGGAGACGAACCGCACGCCGTTCGACCTGCCGATGTCGGAAGCCGAGCTGGTGGCGGGCTTCCACACCGAATACTCGGCCATGACCTTCGGCCTGTTCTTCCTCGGCGAATACGCCAACATGATCCTGCTCTCGGCCCTGGGCGCGGTCCTGTTCCTGGGCGGCTGGCACTCGCCGATCCCCTACGCGCCGTTCACCCTGGTGCCGGGCGTCGTGTGGTTCGCCCTCAAGATCGCCTTCCTGCTGTTCATCTTCAGCTGGACCAAGGGCACCCTGCCTCGTTACCGCTACGACCAGCTGATGCGGCTGGGCTGGAAGGTGTTCCTGCCCGTCTCGCTGGGCTGGGTCGTCCTCACCGCTGCCGTCCTGACGTTCGGCGGCTGGCTGCCGAAGCCCTAGGAGCAATCGCCAATGGCTTCCCTCGACCGTACCGCGCGCGCCTTCCTGCTCACCGAGCTGCTGGCGGGCTTCGCCCTCACCCTGAAGTACATGTTCAAGCCCAAGGTGACGGTGAACTACCCCTATGAGAAGGGGCCGCTCAGCCCGCGCTTCCGCGGCGAGCATGCGCTGCGCCGCTATCCCAACGGCGAGGAACGCTGCATTGCGTGCAAGCTGTGCGAGGCGATCTGCCCCGCCCAGGCCATCACCATCGAGGCCGAGCCGCGCGACGACGGCAGCCGGCGCACGACGCGCTACGACATCGACATGACCAAGTGCATCTATTGCGGCTTCTGCCAGGAAGCCTGCCCGGTCGATGCGATCGTTGAGGGGCCGAACTTCGAGTTCTCGACCGAGACGCGCGAGGAACTCATGTACAACAAGGACAAGCTGCTCGCGAACGGTGACCGCTGGGAGACCCTGATCGCGGCGAACCTCCACTCCGAAGCGGCGTATCGCTGAGCCGGGCGGGGGAGAGACAGATCATGATACTCCAGGCGCTCGCCTTCTACGTCTTTGCCGCGATCACGGTGGCTGCGGCCGCCATGGTCGTGGTCTCGCGCAATCCCGTCTATTCGGTGCTGTTCCTGATCCTGGCGTTCTTCAATGCCGCCGCCCTGTTCCTGCTGATCGGGGCCGAGTTCATCGCGATGATCCTGGTCATCGTCTATGTCGGCGCGGTGGCGGTGCTCTTCCTCTTCGTGGTCATGATGCTCGACATCAACCTCACGCAGCTGCGCGAGGGTTTCCTCGACTACTTCCCGGTGGGCGCGCTGATCGGCGCGGTGCTGTTCGCCGAGCTGCTGCTGGGCGTCGGCATCATCGGCGCCGGCTCGACGACCATCACGGGCCTGAATGCGCATGGCGCCCAGGTGATGGCGATCGACAATACGCGTGCCATCGGGCGGGTGCTCTACACCCAGTACTTCTATCTCTTCCAGGTCGCCGGGCTGGTGCTGCTGGTGGCCATGATCGGCGCCATCGTGCTCACCCTGCGCAACCGGCCGGGCGTCCGCCGCCAGAAGGCCGGGGATCAGATCAACCGCACGAAGGAACAGTCCATCACGGTGGTCAAGGTTCCGACGCGGGGAGGGGTGTGATGACGATCGGGCTCGGCCACTATCTCACCGTTGCCTCCGTGCTGTTCACGATGGGTATTCTGGGCATCTTCCTGAACCGCAAGAACGTCATCGTCATCCTGATGTGCGTCGAGCTGATGCTTCTCGCGGTGAACATCAACCTGGTGGCCTTCTCGGTCTTCCAGGGCAACGTCGTGGGACAGATCTTCGCCATGCTGGTGCTGACCGTGGCTGCCGCCGAGGCGGCGATCGGGCTGGCGATCCTGGTGGTCTATTTCCGCAACCGCGGAACGATCGAAGTCGAAGACATCAACGCGATGAAGGGCTAGGGGCGCGCTCATCATGGATCTCGCCATCAAGCTCATCGTCTTCCTGCCGCTGGTCGCGGCGGCGATCGCCGGCCTCTTCTGCCGCGTGATCGGCGCGCGTCCCGCGCAGATCGTGACCTGCGCGGCGCTGCTGATCGCGGCGGCCCTATCGGTGTTCGTCTTCGTCAAGATCGGGTTCGGGACAGAGAAGCTGATCGTCGTGAAGCTCTTCTCCTGGATCGATTCCGGGACCCTGGACATCGCCTGGGCGCTGCGCGTCGACACGCTGACCGCCGTCATGCTGATCGTGGTCACTGGCGTGTCGTCGATGGTCCACGTCTATTCCATCGGCTACATGGAGGACGATCCCAGCATCCCGCGCTTCATGGCGTATCTCAGCCTGTTCACCTTCTTCATGCTGATGCTGGTGACGGCCGACAACCTCGTGCAGCTCTTCTTCGGCTGGGAAGGGGTGGGCCTCGCGTCCTACCTGCTGATCGGCTTCTGGTACGACAAGCCGTCGGCCAATGCCGCCGCGATGAAGGCCTTCATCGTGAACCGGGTCGGCGACTTCGGCTTCGCGCTCGGCATCTTCGCTGTCTGGATGCTGTCCGGCTCCGTGGGCTTCGAGGAGATCTTCGGCAAGGCGCCGCAGATGGCGCAGATGCGCATCCAGTTCCTCGGCATGGACCTGCCGGCGCTGGAGACCGCCTGCCTGTTGCTGTTCGTCGGCGCGATGGGCAAGTCGGCGCAGCTCGGCCTGCACACATGGCTGCCGGACGCGATGGAAGGCCCGACCCCGGTCTCGGCGCTGATCCATGCCGCCACGATGGTCACTGCCGGCGTGTTCATGGTCTGCCGCCTGTCGCCGCTGTTCGAGCTGGCGCCGACCGCCTCCATGGTCGTGACCCTGGTCGGTGCCGCGACGGCCTTCTTCGCCGCCACCGTCGGCCTGACCCAGTTCGACATCAAGCGGGTCGTGGCCTATTCGACCTGCAGCCAGCTCGGCTACATGTTCTTCGCCTGCGGCGTGGGCGGCTATTCGGGCGCCATGTTCCACCTCACGACGCACGCCTTCTTCAAGGCGCTGCTGTTCCTGGGCTCGGGCTCGGTGATCCACTGCCTCCATCACGAGCAGGACATGCGCAAGATGGGTGGCGTGCGCGAGAAGGCGCCTCAGACCTTCATCCTGATGTGGGTCGGAACTTTGGCGCTGTCGGGCATCGGCATCCCGTTCCTCCTGGGCAACGGCCTGGGCTTCGCGGGATTCTACTCCAAGGACATCATGCTGGAGTCCGCCTACGGCGCTCACACGACGGTCGGCCTGATCGCGTTCTGGCTGGGCATCATCGCCGCCTTCATGACCGCGTTCTATTCGACCCGCCTGATGTTCATGACCTTCTACGGCAAGTATCGCGGCGACCATCACACCTGGGATCACGCCCACGAATCGCCGCTGGTCATGATGATCCCGCTCTATGTTCTGGGGATCGGGGCGGCCTTTTCGGGCCTGGTCGGCTACGACTGGTTCGTGGGCCACGACTGGCGCGCCTTCTGGGGCAATTCGCTCGCCGTGAAGGCGACGGAAGAGGTGCTGCACCACGCCCACGAAGTGCCGCTCTGGGTGAAGCTGCTGCCGCTGGCGTTCGCGGTCGCCGGCATCGCCCTCAGCTACTACTACTACGTCCTGCGCACCGACATGCCGGAGCGCACGGTGAAGCGGTTCCCCGGCCTGCACGCGCTGTTCTACAACAAGTGGTACTTCGACGAGCTCTACGATGCGGTGTTCGTGAAGCCTTCGCTGGCCATAGGCCGCTTCCTCTGGAAGAAGGGCGACGGCGCCGTGATCGACGGGCTCGGCCCGGACAATGTGGCCGCTCGAGCGCAGGACATGGCGGGAATGCTGATGCGCTTCCAGAGCGGCTATCTCTATCACTACGCGTTCGTGATGCTGGTCGGCGTCGCCGGTCTCGTCACTTATTTCATGCTGTCGGCGAGGTAAGGCCCCCGATGTCGAGCTGGCCCATCCTCTCCCTGATCACGTTCCTGCCGCTGGTGGGGGCGCTTTTCTGCCTGATCGTCAACGGCCCGAAGGAGGCCGTGGATCGTAACTGCCGCAGCGTGGCGCTGGTCACGACGCTGGCGACCTTCCTGATCTCGCTGCTTCTCTGGATCCAATTCGATCCGACGAAGGCGGGGTTCCAGTTCGAGGAGAAGGTCGCCTGGGTGCCGGCGCTGAACATCGGCTATCACGCCGGCATCGACGGCATCTCGCTGTTCTTCGTGCTGTTGTCGACCCTGCTGACGCCGATTTGCATCCTGGCAAGCTGGGAGTCGATCAAGGTCCGCGTCAAAGAGTACATGATCGCGTTCCTCGTGCTCGAGACCTTCATGGTCGGCATGTTCTGCGCACTCGATCTGGCGCTGTTCTATATTTTCTTCGAAGGCGTTCTCATCCCGATGTTCCTGATCATCGGCGTGTGGGGCGGCAAGCGGCGCGTCTACGCGGCCTTCAAGTTCTTCCTCTACACGCTGCTCGGCTCGGTGCTGATGTTGCTG
>JBILYJ010000002.1:0-33569 GCA_044377795.1 Reyranella sp.
GCGTACAAGCGAAATGCTCTGCTTTTGCTTGAACTCCTTCAGCTTGAACGGACCGGTGCCGATCGGCTTGGTGCGCATGACCGGGCCCGCCACATGGCAGGGATAAACGGCGGAGAATCCAGCCGCCAGAAAACCAAGGAACGAAGGTTGGGGGCGCCCGAGATGGAAGGTCACGCCGTAGTCACCTTCGGTCGTGATCTCCGTCAGGTTGACGTACCATTCCTTCCGCGGGTTCTTGCGCCAGCCGCTGTCACGCTTGCCGGCCACCGTATCCCAGGTGCACTTGACGTCGGCGCTGGTGAAAGGCTTTCCGTCGTGCCAGCGAACGCCCTGCCGCAACTTAAAGGTCAGCTTGGTGTTGTCGGGACTCCAGCTCCAGGACTCGGCGAGGTCCGGCACGATCGTATCGTCGGCGTTGCGCTTCACCGTCTGGTCGTAGATCACCAGATTGTTGAACACGGCCATGAAGGGGTTGAGTGTGCCGATGGTGACCTCCTCATGGAGAGAGGCGGTCGGCGGATTGTCGTTATGGTAGACGCGTAAAATCCCGCCGGGCTTTTGAGCCGACGCTGATGTTGCAAGCAGGACCAAGATGAGCGAGACGAAAGCGGAGCGGAACGTCGGCATGGCGTCTTCCTTCCGGGCAATAGCCACGGTTGTCCCGTAACTGTTTTGGCCGTCTTCAGGTAACGGCAGTTCAGCCTGCCCCACGGCATCACTTCCAACAACGTCGCCGTCGATCAAGAACGCGATCTGCGAAACAGAGAGGCCTGTCCTTAGCGAGAACCATGTCGAAGATGGGCAATCCCGCATTGCGCTCGCTCCTGGCAGTTGGTGCAACCGCCGTCCTGCGGCATGCGCGGGCAATCCAAAGGCTTCCAGATGGATCACCGTTCTCCTGGCGCGGCGGCCACACAAGCTCATCGTCGTCGAGCTGGCCAACATCATCAGGGCGCTGCTTGGCAAGGGCGGCTGCTACTAACTGCCCCAAAATGGTCGGTCTCGGCCGAGCGCTCGATTTCGCCTATACCGGCGACATTTTTTCAAGAGGGCCGCGCGTAGGCGAAGCTTGCTGATCCTATGCCCCTGCTGCGGTGACAAAGGCTATTCCAATGGGAGGTCGATCAGTTCCGGTGCTCGGGAACCGCAATGCCTTTCGCCGTCATGTCGTCTATCTCGCTCTGGCTGTAGCTCGCTTCGGCCAGTATCTCCCTCGTATGCTGGCCAAGTCTTGGCGCAAAGCGATCAGAAGCCGGGGGCGTTTCAGACCATGTACTTGGCTCTCGCATCGTCCGAATCCGGCCTTCGGATGGGTGCTCCCGAAACTGAAAGAAATCGCAATCCTTCAAATGCGGGTCTTCCAGTAGCGTCTCAAGCGTATGCGGAACCATGCAGGGAATATCGGCTCCATTTAGTAGCTCCAGCCACTCTTCCGTCGTGCGCGTCTTTAACTCTTCGGCGATCATGTCATACAAGAGATCAATGTTTGCCGTGCGTGCTGTGATGTCCGCAAAGCGTGCGTCCTCGACAAACACGCGGCCCTTGCCGATCGCCTCAAAGAAGCGCTGCCACTGACCATCATTGTAAGGCAATACGGCTAGAAATCCGTCACGCGTGGCGTACGGCCGTCGAGAGCGTGACAGCGTACGGGCATAACCTGGTACGCCAGTCGGGGGATCGAATGTCGCGCCCTGCATGTGCTCCGAGAGCACGAATTGCGCCATTGTCTCGAACATTGGCACCTCAATCCTCTGGCCGATGCCATTGCGCGCCTTGGCCAACAGGCCCGCCAGAAGGGCGTTCGCAGCGGCCGTGCCGACGATGCGGTCAATAGCAGCCATGGGGATAAAGCGTGGCTCTCCAGTCGAGCGCTTCAGCAGCATCGGAATCGCAGCAGCAGCCTGAATCAGGTCATCGTAAGCAGGGCGCCCGGCGTAGCGGCCGCCACTGCCATAGCCAACCATGCTCAGGTAAACGATTGAAGCATTGGCCTTGCGGACCGCTTCATAGTCCAACCCGAGGCGAAGGAGAGCGGCAGGGCGAATATTTGAAACGAAGGCATCTGCATTGGTCGCCAACCGTAGAATGGCTTCCCGCGCCTGAGGCTTCTTGAGATCAAGTACAATGGAACGTTTGCCGCGGGCATTATGCTGAAAGCCGCCACTCATGCCACGGTTTCGTGCATTGCCACCATATCGACTTGAGTCACCCTCAGGTGCCTCGACCTTGATCACTTCCGCGCCCAAGTCGGCCACTATGCGGGTACACCAAGGCCCCATCTGAACGGTGGTAAGGTCGAGAATACGCAATCCGGCAAGAGGTCCAGACATCAAGTTGTGCTCCTCAATTTGTCCCGTCGCGCTTTTCGCTGAAAGGGACCACGGCTTCTCTTGTGATCGTCAGTCGTAGCCGCAAATGCGAATTGCGACAAAGCCGCTTCGAGTGCGGCAATCATCTCGTTCCGGACTCCTTCATAACCAAACGACCAGTCATCCGATGTCGAATGGCAGCGGGGCGGCCAAACTCTTGCCGGCGATCATACAATTCCTAGCCTCGCGTTGCCGACGATAGTGGCGCCCATCTCAGCAAGCTGCGTCTTCACTGTCGGCTGTGCGAGATAGCCCTTCATTGCTTCATTGTAGCACTGCCGCAGTTCGGCAGGCAGGCCCGCCGGGGCGAACAGGCCGAACCAGGAGCTGACGTCATGGCCGGGCAATCCCGATGCGGCCATCGTGGGTACGTCTGGCAGGACCGGCGGACGCCCAGCGAGTGGCGAAGGTCGTGGAAGCATAGACCCGGCTGCACCAACGCTTTCGCTTCCAGGCCCTTCACCAGACGCCATAAGAGGTTTGCAGGCCGTCGCGAGTGTGCGGCTGGCCCAATCTATTCACGACGATCTGAGCGCCCTCTGGCTTGGCTGAGTTCAATTCTACGGGTAATGGCCCAGGGGCTGGAATGTGAACCACGTTGCCGGTCTTGCTCTGGCGAACGGTTGGCACCTCACCATCCTACGCCGACCACGGCACTTGCACGATGTCGGCGATGCGCAGACCCGCGTAGTGCGCCAACGCCAAGGGTCAATCTTTAAGAGAGTTGGTATTAGATCAAGCCTTGGGAGTTTCATCGGTCCTTGATCGGCCTTGCCTCCCTTTCGAGAAGATTGTGGAACACCTTGCCTTCTTTCTCGAACTCGCGGCGAATGCCTTTGATCGCGACATCGAGGTTGATGGCGGACAAGCCGGCGGCGATCGCCTCGATGGCGGCGAACTGGACGACGTTCACGATGTTGCCGCCGGATAGTTCGAAACCTGCGAGCTGCGCGGCGAGCTGATCGCGATCAGGGCTGTGGGGAAGCGCGCACGTCCAGATGCGGCGGCGCTCGGCGTCGGTCGGGAAGGGGAAGCGGATGATGGCGTTGAAGCGGCGCAGGAACGCCTCGTCGATGTTCGCCCGGAAGTTCGACGCCAGGATCACCAATCCGTCGAAATCCTCGACACGCTGCAGCAGGTAGCTGATCTCCTGGTTGGCGTAGCGGTCGTGCGCGTCCTTGACGTTCGTGCGCTTGCCGAACAGCGCGTCGGCCTCGTCGAAGAACAGGATCCAGTCGCGATTGCGTGCCTGGTCGAACAGGTTGGCGAGGTTCTTCTCGGTCTCGCCGATATACTTGGAGACCACCGTCGAGAGGTCGACCCGGTAGACGTCGCGTTTTGTGGCCTTGCCGAGCAGGGCTGCGGTCAGCGTCTTGCCCGTGCCGGGAGGCCCGTGGAACAGCGCTCGATAGCCGGGACGCAGGCGTCCGGCCATGCCCCAGTCCTGCATCAGCGTGCGGCCGTGGCGCACCCAGTTCTCGAGTTCGCCGATGCGTTCCTGCACGGTATCGTCGAGGATCAGGTCCTGCCAATCGAGCGACGTCGCGATGCGGCGTGCCGGGAAGCTGGCGCCGAAGGCCGGCGCCTGGGCGACGCCGAGCGTGAAGCGCTCGACCCATTCGCGCGCCATGACGATGCGCCCCGACATGATCGGCGTGCCGTCCCTGGCCTCCTCCAGCCGCAGCACGCCCTCGCGCGCGAACCAGTGATCCGGCGAGAACAGGCGCTGTACCTCGAAGCGCGCGTCGAGATCCTCGCCGGCCAGCAGGAATGAAGCAGTCTCGCCCGTGGGTACGAGCGTCCGGCTGATCTCGTCGCGCACCGTGCCGATCTGCGGGAAATCACCATCGCGCGGCAAGGCGTCGCGACAGGTGGTCTCGATCAGTCCCGGGCGGACGTGGTGCACGAGTGCCAGGAGGAGGACGGTGTACTCATCGAAACGCGGGCTCCGGGTGGCAATCCATTCGCCGAGCGGAGAGCCGTCGCGATAGATGCCGAGCCTCGGCAGCGCCGCTTCGCCGCCGGCCGTCTCTTTCAATCGCGCCCGGATGAGCGCCTCGAGGAATTCCAGGCCTTGGCCCAGGTTTTGTGTGTTTTCGCTGGACGCGTCGGAGGCAGGCTGCAGCTTCATGATGCCAGTTCATCCATCGGTTGGGCGTCCATGATGTTCAATCCCTTCGAGACCTGTCCCTGGATCTGCTCGACCAGGGTTTCCTTCTGCTTCGCCTTGTCCGCCTTTTTACCGGACGTGAATGCGTCGAGGTCCCGCCAGACGTCGTCCGTCGCGCCGGACTTGTACACCGTGCGCATGGAGGAAACGTCAGCCCTGAGCTCGCCTCTCAGTAGCTTGACGGCTTCCGTTCGCCGCTTGGCAGGTTCCTTTGTCGTGCCCTCCATCTTGGTGAGCGCCGTCTCGAACGTGTCCCGCGTGCCCTTGCCCTTTGTTCCCCAGGTGCGGCCGGCTTTGTGCCGTGCGTCCTGCAGGTTGATGACGTTCGCGTTCTCGGCGTGCTGGCCGGCCGCGCGATGGCGCACCTTCGCGCCGATGGTCTTGTCCTTGTTGTCGTTGAAGTAGGGTTTCTGGGCGAGCAGCTTGATCGCCGCCGCCTGGGGTTGATGGTCGCCGGTCAGGTAGTCACCCGTGGGCTTGGGAATGGAGGCGAAGGTCGCGGTCAATCCTTCGAGCTTGTAGCGGGCCAACGCAGCAGCCAGCGAATCGTCGCCCGAAAGGAGCGACGTGAGGTTGCCGGAAAGCTTCGTCTGCAGGCCGAGCATTTCCTGGAGCTTGGTGTCCGGTATCGGTTTCTTGGCCGTCTCCAGCTTCTCGATCGACAGGCTGAGCGTCCTCATCTCTCCGATCGTCGCCTTGGCGGCGGTGAGAGGTATCTGCTTTTTCTTCACCGTTTCCTTGCCGGCCGAGGTTTCCCAGGCCGTGACGAAATCCTCGAGCGCCTGCGGCGTCGACCGGATGTAGGGAACCATCCTGGTGCCGGACTTCTCGAAATACAGCGTGTGACTCTCGTCGCCGGCCCTGAACTTCTTCTTCGGCCAGATGAAGTTCTTGATCTTCTCGACCACCTCGCCGGCCTTCTCCTTTACCTTCTTTGCGCCGGACTTGACCTTGCCGATGATCTTCTTGGCGAAGGCCACGATCTTGTCGACCACCCAGTCAATTGCCTTGTTGATCGGCTTGGTGATGGTCTCGATGACCTTCTTGACCTGCTTGGCGATGCCGCCCAGCCCGATCAGCGACGCCAGCAGCGAGATCAGCACCGGCACGATGCGCGCCAGCGCATCCTCGACCGCGACGACGACCTTGCTGAAGTTGCCTGAAGCGATGGCTGCCACCGCCTCGTAGACAGACAGCACGAAGTCCTTGATCTGCCGGAAGCGCTCGACCAGGAACATCACCAGGTCGAAGACGAGCTTCACCGCCTTGACGATGGCCGAGGCGGGGTTGGTGAGTGACAGCAGCCAGACGATGCCTTCCTTGATGACCGTGACGATGAGCCAGTTGCGGATGGCCCCCATCATCATTTCCTTGATGTTGGATATCTGGCCCTTGATCTCCTCCCACAGCGCACCCGGCCCCTCGGTGAGCACGCGGTGGACGAGCTCGTAGCCCTGCTCCACGAGGTCGAAGACCTTGGCGGCGGCCGGCAGCTTCTTGATCACGCGGGCCTTGATGTTGGCGTAGGTGAGGCCGAGCACCTGCAACACGATCGACAGCACGCCCTTCGGCGTGAACTCGAACGGTCCCGTCAGATTGGCCTCCGACAGCGCGCCGGTCAGCCAGCCGACGACGCCCTGGATCAGGTGCGTTTTGATGTTCTTGAAGAAGTTGCCGATGCCGTCGCCGACCGCGCCGAACAGGCCCTTGATGAACTTCACCGGGTCCTTGAGAATCGACATGATCGCCTTGCCGGCGCGATCGAGGAAGTCGAACACCGGCTTGGGGTCGACGCCGGCGATCTCGCAGGCGCCCTCGATCGCTGCCTTCAGCGCCTCGGCGAAATCGCCCTGCATGACCGCGCCGACCACGCGAACCGCCGTCTTGAGGAAAGTCTGGAAGGTCGACAAGATCTTGTCGAGCACGGCGGCCAACCCGTCGGCCAGCGCCGTCACGCCCGCGATCGCCTTGTCGGCAACGAAGTTGACGGCGTCGATCGCGGTGTCGACGAAGCCGTCGATACCGTCGTTGATGCGCCTGGCGAGGCTGGGAAAGGCGTCCTTCAGGTACGTGTCGACCTGTTTCTTCGCCCAGTCGCGGAAATCGTTCAGCCGGTCCACGACCCAGTTGCGTGCGGCGTTGATCAGGCCGATCGCAAGGTTCTTGGCCGCATCGATGATCTTCTTGACCGCGTTGCGCACGGCGGTGAAGACCTTGTCGATCGCGTCGGTGATGACCTTGACCGCCTTCTTGATGGCGCTCTTGACCCGGTCCCACCAGCTTCCTTTTTCCTGCTCTTTCTCGAGTTTTTCCTTCTCGGCGGCCGCCTTTTTCTCGCCTTCCTCCTTTTCGGTATCGGCCTTCTTCTCGCCGTCGGTGAGTTCTTTGCGCGCCTTGCCTTCCTCCGACTTGACGTGGTCGCCGATCGCCTTGCGCTTGTCGGTCTGCTCCTTGGCGGCATCCTTGGAGAAGGCGTTGACCTGCTCGTAGGCTTCGCCGACGCCGTCGCCCTGCAGCTTGGCGACCTTGCCGCGATTGTCGGTGACGAGCTTGCGCTGCGCGGTATCGGTCTCGACGTTGAGTGCGGCCGCGGCGTCCTGGGCCGTGGTGACCTCGCGGTCCTTGTCGGTATCGCGGGCCGTTGCCGCATCGACCGTCTGGACGCGCGTTTCCGCCAGCTTCGGCGCCATGGTCCTGGCGACCTTGGCGTCGGCCGCGTCGCGCACGTCCTGCGGCAACGGCGCCGCGGCATAGTCGGCGACCGCGGTGTCGGACAGCGGATCGATCGTCTCCTTGGCCTCCGGCGAGACGGCGGCCCGGCGTTCTTCCTCGATCTTACGCGGCTGAATGTTCGACTGGCCGGGATGATTGCGGAACGCCTCGGTCTGGACGTCGCGCTGCTCCTTCAGTGCGGTCGTGCCTTCATCGCGCTGCGTCGTCATCTGCGCGGTGTCGGCTTCGCCATCCAGCGACACGTTGGGCCGGTCGCCGGCCGAGGTGTCGATACTGTTGTCCTTCGTCCGGATGCCCTTCACGAAGCCGCGCAGGAAATTCTTGAAGGCGTCCCAGAACGAGCCGCTATCCTCCTCGTCGAGCTCCTTGTCGCGCTCGGCATTGCCGCGGAAGGCGTCCGGCTCAGGACCCGAGACCGTCTGGAGATCGCCGGAATCCTGGCCTGAGAACTCACTAAGCTGGGGATCGCCGGGGAGCGCTATCTGCCCGGGCGGGGTGATCGACGCGTCGAGTTCGCCCGAGGTCTTAGCTTCGAGGACCGGCGGGTTGTCGGCGAGGTCCTGCTGCTCGCCCTTCATCGCCGTGTCGACCGCCGGGCCGAACTCGGGCTGGGTCGCAGCCATCGCCGAGGGGCTGGCGTCGATGAAGCTGGTTGTCTGCTGGTCCGACGGTCCCGAGAGGTCGACCTTCGCGATTTCCGCGACCTGTTCGGCGGGGCCGGTATCGACCGGCGGCGGCAGGGTGAGATCGGGTTCGGGCAAGGCTTCGGTGACCGCTTCGGGCGTTGGTGGCTCGACGCCGGTTTCGAGGTCCTCGACCTCCGGGCGCGGGCCGGGATCGACAGGGGCCTTGGCCTCGGTTGCTGCGGGTCTTCCAACGTCCGGCGCTTCGCTGCCCGGCTCATTGACCGGCGTGGGCTCGCGCGAGATGGTGACCAGCTCAGCGGGCGGCAGGTCCATCTTGCCCACCGGATCGAGGAAATGGTCCCACCGCTCCCTGGGGTCCCATCGCTCCTGAACCTGGCCACCGAGATTGTCGTCGCCCGCGGTATTGCCGTTGATGGTGGCGACACGGCGGAACTTCGCTGGCCGGCCTTCGGCATCCTTGGTGCTCTCGATGCCCGTCACCATCGCGAAATGGTTGTAGGGCTCCACGTCGATGGCGATGTCGCCCTTCCGCGGCAGGTCACCGGCGGGCCGCAGCTTCATGGCATCGATGCCCGGCGCTCCCAGCTTCCAGTCGGGAATCGGGATCCCGGCCTTCTTCATCGCCCACCAGGTGAAGATCCCGCACCAGCTCGGCAGGGCGTCGGGCTTCGTCTCCTTGGTGCCGTCCTTCTTCGTGATCTCGACCGGTGTGACCTTGTCGATGACCTGCTCGCTCACGACCTTGCCGCCGAAGGCGGTTTCGAAATAGTCGCGCAGCCGCTCCCATCCGACCCGCTTGCCGTCGCCGCCATGCTTCTTGGCGTTGACCTTGCCGGCCTCGCCGCGTGCGAGCCGTATAGCCTCGACGATTTCCGGCCGGACATCATAGGTGTCGGGATCGTTGACTGGGGCGAGGCGTATCGTGTTGTCGGTTCCCGGCTCGCTGTCGCGATCGACTGCGCCCTGCTGCACCGTGTGGGTGAGTTCGTGCGCCAGCAGATGCTCGCCCTCGCGTGAGCCGGGCGCGAACTGGTTCTCGCCGAAGAAGATGTCGTTGCCCTGGGTGAACGCCTGGGCCTTGAGTTGCTGAGCCAGCAGCACGGCGGGATGGTCGGTGTGGATGCGCACGCCGGAGAAGTCGGCGTTGAACTGCGCCTCCATCTTCTCACGCACCGGTCCCGGCAGCGGGTTGCCGTCGCCGCGTGCGGCGCGGATCCGGCGTGCCGCGTCGGCCGAGGCGGAAAGCCCGCCGCCGTCACCGCGCGCCTGCAACTCCTCTTCCTGTCGGGCCTGGACCTCTTCGTCTTTGGCCTTGGCCTGAACCTCTTCGTCTTCGGCCTTGCTCTGAATCTTCTCGTCGTCGGCCTTGGCTTGAACTTCCTCATCTTCAGCTTTGGTCTGTATCTCCTCGTCCTCGGCTTTGGCCTGAACCTCTTCGTCTTCCGTCTGCTTCTGTATCTCCTCGTCTTCGGTCTTGGTCTGGACTTCTTCCTCTTTGGCCCTTGCCTGTATCTCCTCGTCAGCCTTGGCCTGAGGCTCTTCCTCCATGCGCCGCTGGGTAACCGGTGTGATGCCGGCAGCCAGACCCGTGCCCGCGGCCTTGCCGTCGACCACACGGTCGGCGACCCGGTCCGCCTCGACCTCGTAGCGGTCACCCGGCCGGCCGACCGTCAGGCGGGCCTGCAGCTCCTCGGTCTTGGCCTGCACCGTGGTGAAGAACGGCTTGCGCACGCCGCTGCCCTTCTTGGCTTCGTGCGCGGTGGAGGCGCGCTGGGCGACGGCGGCGGTCTTCATGGCTTGCGCCAGTCGACCGAAAGCGCGGTGCGCATGAAAGGCGTCTTTACCCAGGACAGCGCCCACGGCAGATGGTCGAGGAGGATGTCGACACCGCGCGGCTCGACGGTGAGCTGCCAACCCTCACCGTGGCGACGGAGTTGGCCTGGCCGCGACAGGAAACTTTCGCGCAATCCCGCCGGCGATGCGTGGCCGAGCCGGCGCCAATGAGTGATGACACTGGTCAGCACCGACAGCGCCTCCTCATGCTCGCGCGCCGTGAGGTCGATGCGCCGCGGGATCGGCTGCGCAAACGCCATGCCGCACATAAGCTTGAAGAGGATCGTCTCGGGCTCGGGTGCCTCTTCCGCGCCGGTTGCCAAATGATATGCCAGCAGTACTGCGCGGGCTGCGGCTGCGTCATCGCGGAAACGGCCGGGCGCGGCCAGCAGGCCGACACGGTCGAAGAAGGGGCTGAGATAGGGGTGGAGAAAGACGGCGCCCGCGTTCGATACGGGAAGCGAAGGGGTGAGGCTCGCGTATTCTATCGTTGCCGGCTGCGGCTGTATCGCGCCGACCTCCGCCTGGGGGTGGGAAGAGGAAGTGGCCGGTGGCTCGTCCGCCATCTGCGGGAACCTGCCGTCGAGCGCCACGAACAACGTCACGACCTCGCCGAACTCCAGAGGCGGCCGACCGCTTGCTGCCCGCTGGATCAGCTCGACCAGCCGCGCGACCATGTTGTCCGGCGCCGGTGACGCGGATTCGTGTGGCGCCGCTGCGTCGGTGCCGAACACGCCGACAAGCGCTTGCGACAGGTCGTCGGGCAACAAGGCGCGCAATAGACGGCGCACGAGGCCGCCCGGCATCTGACGCACCAGCCGTTCCGTCGCCCGGCGGCGGATCAATCCGGTGCGCAGCCGGGCGCCCAGGCGGCGCATGGCCGGGCCGTCCAGGGCCATAAGCGTTGCCGCAAGCAATGCCAGCGCCTTGCCCGGTTCGCCCCAGGGCAATGTCCCGGTCTCCAGGAACAGCGCAAACTCCGCTGCGTCGTCATGCGCGTGCGAAGCCCCCGTCGTACGCGCGGGTAACGCATCGGCAAGAGCCGCGGCCAGGCCTTCGGCAACGCGGCGGCCAAGTTCGTCTGCGTCGATCGCCGCCTCGCCGAGCGAGCCAAGATCGATCTCGAGTCGACCCAGCCGGATCGCCTCACCCGGGCGATCGATGCGGTCCAGCGCGGCTGCCAGCGCCGGTGCGATGACTGAATCGAAGCGAGCCCCGACCATGGCAGCGAAGCGGTCCGACGTTGCCGGGTCGGACGCGGGAACGTCGAAAATGATCCTTCCGATCCGGTGCTCGGCAGCACTCATTGTTCCCTCCTGGCTGGCGTCAGGGGACGACCAGCTTCACCTTCTGCGTCTCGCCGGCCAGTACCTCGATCTCCACCGGAGCGGAGCGGGTGGTGTCGGCGACGGCGACGAAGGCGTACTTGCCCGGTCTGAGCGTCTGGGTTTGCGTTGCCGTTGTGAGAGGCTGTTCGGTGCTGCGGTTGGTGGAAAGGTTGGTCGTGATCAGCGTCGAGCGCGCCAGCGCCGTGTCGCGACCGCCTGCCGCGCCACGCTTGAAGACGACGATTTCGACGGTGCCGGTCGTGACGTTCGGTCTTGTCGGGTCGACCGGTATGGGGCGTACCGGATCCGTTGGTGTTGGCCGCTCGGGAGTAGGTGTCGGGGGGGCGGGAGTGGGTGGCGGTGTCGGTGTTGGGGGCGTCGTCACGGGAGGTGCCGGCGTGGGTGGTGTCGGCGCAGGGGTTGGGGTGGGTGTCGTCGATACCAGCGGGAGAACGATGCCTTCCTTGCGGCCGATCCGTCTGTCGATGACCTCATCGGAGCAGTCGCCGTCGCAGCACAGGTAAGGCAGGCAGAAATCGGCCAGCACCACGAACTCGTCGAGGATATCGTCGCTGCGTGGCTTGCTGCTGGCCTCGATGGCCTTGATCGCCCTGTCGGCAGCCACCGCCGGAGGAATGCCGGGAAGGAGCCGGGAGAAGGCAGTGGCCATCCCGTCGCCCAACTCGTCGAGCGCCTCCCTGAGCGAGGCAGAAAGATCGCGGCGCGATCCGTAGACCATGACGAACGTGCCGCCGGCGGGGACGCCTGCCTTGTGTTCCATGCCGGGGTTCAGGCGGGCGAAGCCGGAAAATGTCGTGTCGTTCAGCATCGCTTCCAGCCGCTTGTTCAGCTCGGCGGTAATGCCTGCGCTGTTCAACTGGGCAGTCATCGACGCGACGAAGCTTCTCCGGCTCAGGATCGCGGCGTTGGCGTCCGCGATCTCGCGCGGTACCTTCGCATTGTCCGTCTCCGCCTTCGCGGCATAGGCCTCGTAGGCGTTGGCGAAGCCACTCAAGGCGGTGTCGAAGCGGTCCTCGTCGAAGTCGGCGATGGAGCGTGCGCTCGCGACCTTCATCATTTCCTCGGCGCGCGCCATCAGGGCGACGGCGGGATAGATCACCGACAGCAGCGTGTCCCGGTCGGCCGCTGCAGCGAACTCGCCGGTAATCACGCGGACGCGGTCGAACAGCTCGCCGCCCGCTGCATTGTCTCGGACGCGATCGAAGATGCTCGCGACGGCAACCTTCTCGAGCGCCGTATCGCCGGCGTTCGCAGCCAATGCCCGCACGGTATCGACGGCCGGCGCGCCGGACAGTCGCGCCATGGCGAGCGTGCGGTCGGTGGCCTGTTTGAGGCGTGACTGACCGACCCGATCGAGGTTCAGGAAGGCAATCTCGCCGATGGCGAACGTGCCCACGAGCACGTTACCACCGCCTGCAGGCGGTGGCGTCGTGCTGGCCGGCGGCGGCTTGCGGCCGGTCTTGGTGGCGTCCAGGCGGCCCAGCAGCTGGACCAGCCAGACCATGAAAGCAAACAGGCCCGACATGATCATGAGGAAGATCACGTCGAGGTCGCGCATGCGGCACGCCAGCAACTGGCGCATCGCCCTGGAGGCGCGTTCCTTGGCCTGTGCGTTGGCCTTGGAGTCGCTGCTGACGCCGATCCACACCGGCTGGATCGAGAACGAGACGCCCAGCTTCCTTTTCTGTTCGATCAATTCCAGCATGGTGCTGCCGAGCGGCTTCCCGACGATGCCTTCGATGCGGATGAAATCCTCGCCGTCCTGGCGGAACAGCAGCGGGTGCGCCTTGGCGGCCGCAGTGAACGGGTAGGAGAAGACAGAGTCGTAGAGGTTGGCCCGCGCCTTGCGCCACGACCAGTTGGCGAACAGGCTGCCGCTCCGCTCGAAGCGATAGAAGAACGGGATGGCGCGCTCGCCCAGTGGCGCGGCGCCGTCACGCGACGGCGTGAGCCGGATCGCCGCATCGAGCAGGCCTCGCGTCGCATAGGTCTGCGGCAGCAGCACCATGCGCGAGAAAAGGGCCTGCAGCTCGGCGAGTTTGTCGCTGCCTGCATCGACGGCGGGCGCGGGCACGAAATGGTGCCGTCGCGGAGCCGGTGGGCCCTCCGGCGCGGGTCCACCGGTCGCCGCCAGTGGATCGTAGGTCTGGTAGTCGGCGAATGTCCGTGGCGCGCCCGTGTAGGCTACCGGCACCGCCGCGACGTCGCCTGCCAGCACGTGCTTGGGAAAGCGCGCCGGATCGGGGCTGCATTCGGCGTCGAACACGGCCGCGCATTCGAGGAATTCGTTGTAGCTGCGCAGAATGTCGTGCGTGCCGCCGTGGAAGTACTGTACCAGGCTGGGCGTCTCGGCCAGGGCCGCCACCATGTTGACGAGGTGGTGGGTCGGGATCGGGCCGTCCGGAAAACGGCCGGCCGGGTAGAGGCCCTGCAACAGCGGCTTGTAGGCGTCCCACGCATCGCGCATCGCCGGCATCAACTCCACAAGGCAGCGGCCGGCTGCGGTGACGGTGCGGCTGTAGAGTTCCGGCAGGGTGTCGATGCCGGCGCCCGCGGGATTGATCCTCTCGATAGCCAATCGCGACAGGGCAAGCCGTGGATGAGTGGCGCGGTCGACAGGCTTGCCAGCGATTGCTTCCTCTTCCTCGATCATCTTGTCGGCATTGGCGCGCGTCACCAGCAGACGCCGCAAGGCCTGGTTCATCTCCGAACCCTTGTCCGAGCAGTCGTTGACGTCGCAGTTCTTCAGGGATTCGAGGTTGGCCTCGAGGAACAGCATCACCGTCTTGTCGGCCACGAACTGGTCCGTGAGCGGGATCGGGGCGGGCTCTCCTGGCGCCGGCTGGTAATCCGTCGGCAGCAGCTCGAAGGCTGGGCGTTGGGTATTGCCGGCAAACAGGAACGGATAGCGTGCCTTGGCCTTCTCTTCCGTTGTCGCGGTCGGCGCGGACGGAATCGGCACTGTGTAAGGACGGACGCGATCGAAGACGGTTTCGTCCTCCGCGATCAGGTGACCCTCGGAGGTGACCGCGACGCCGCGCGACAGCTTGAGGGTCCGCCCCCCGGCATCCCAGTCGGGCTTCAGGCCGCAGACGATCCCCACGCCGACCAGGCGCGAACGCGTCAGTCGGTCCTGCGGTTCTAGATAGTCGATGATGTCGTTCAGGAGAGCGGAGGTCAGGACCTGGCCGTTCTCGAACACCGGATAGAACATCGGGACGTCCATGGAGTGCACTCCCTAGAAAATGCCGAGGGCGGTCGAGCCCAGCCGCACGATGGTCTCGTCTTCGCCCACGTCGCAGTCGTGCAGAGAGGCGGCCGGATAGACGGTGGAGAGAGCCTCCAGGATCTCGATCAGCCGACGTGTCGTGGCGCGCAGGGTCGGGGCGTCAGGCGTCGCCGCGCCCTTTGCGGCGAGCCACGCCCGGTAGGCACCGTCGAGCTCGGTCATCTGCTCCTGGCCGATCCAGCAGACCTTGACCTGCACGTGCGCCGGTGCTTCCTCGCGGATCGTGCGCTCGAGCAACGCCCGGAAATTGAGGTTGCGAAAGCGCTCGGGCCAGTAGGGCAGGACGGCCGAGACGCGGAAGGAATAGGGATCTTCTTCCCCGCACGCCGTGCAGCCCTCGCCGAAGCACATCTGCATGAGCTTGTCGCCGGCTGCCATCGGCCGCAGAAGGATGTGCTCGATGAGATGCATGCCTTCGGAGTTGCAGATATCTGCGGCAAGGATCTCGTCGTAACGGTCGACGATGGCGCGGGCGGCGCGCATGGCGTCCGCCTCGGTGTCGAAGGTGGCGTTGTGGTCGAGAGACGTGCCGCCGGCCGCGATGCGCAGGCTGAACGTGGTCGCGCCCTGGGTCTGGGCGACGTCGAAGGCAGCTTCAGCCCGCAGTCCCGGATAGAGGCTGGCCGCCGCCTGGTTCGCGGCGGCCGCATCGGCGAAAGTCTCGCGCGACGTGAACAGGGCGGCGCCGGCGGCGTCGCCAATGACGATCCGGACGGCGCCTGAAGCGCCATCGGTGGAGAAGAAAGCGGCGAAGTGGCCCTCGCAATGAAGGTCTCGCCGGCGCAGATCATCGATGCCGAGCAGGCGGCCGACGCGGCGTTCCAGGCCGGAAATGTTGTCGCTGTTCCAGAGCAGCGCTGCCGCTTCCGGTCGCATGTTGGCGGCCTGTCCGCGCTCGCGGGAGAGTTTGGGATAGTCGGAAAGGAAGTCGATCTTGTCGTTGATCAGCTCGGCCGACGTCTTCAGCCGGTCGCCGGAGAGCCGGAACGACAGCAGCGCGTAGTCGGCGAAGCGCTCGGCAAAGCGGGCGATCAGATGATCGAGCGCGCGGTTGCGGCGATCGAGAAAGCCTTCCTCGGTCTCGGTCAGGCGGGTGCGTATCTTGTCGTCGGCGAGCGCACCATTGACGTAGAACTCGCTCGCGAAGGTGTCGAGTGAGCCCGCCGTCGAGGTCACGTAGGGACCGTACCAGGTGCGGTCGAGCGACTTGTCGAGCGAATAGAGCCGCCGGAGGTTCGCGAGCTGGCCGAGATAGTCGGCCAGCACCTGGTCAAAGAAGGTGAGGTAGCCCTTGAGCTGCCGCGCTTGGGCAATTCGCTCCCGGGTCTCCGACGTGGAGATGCCCGCGACGCCGATCTTGTAGGTGGCGGGAAAATCGTGCTGGACCGAATAAAACGTGTCCAGGTTGCGCCAGCGACCGATCGGCATGGGAAGGATCTGGTCGGGCGCAACGTAGAGGCTGCGCCTGTCCATGCCGCGCAGGTGGTCGAGCGTGCGCTGGAACTCGGTGACCTGCGCGCGATAGGGGATACCGGCCTTGTGGAACAGGATCTTCGAGGCATCCATGTAGAACACCGGCTGGTGATCGGGCGGCACGTCGAGCGTCCATTTTGCCGCCGGCCCGATGGCCAGCCCGTTCTTGTCGTAGGCCCGGAGCTGGACGTTGCTGATCGCCTCGACGCCCGGCACGTCGACGGCGATGTTGATGATGTCGGAGGCGAAGACCTTGCGGCGCAGCTCGCTTGCCTCCAGATCCTCGTCGGTGATGAATCCGGGTTTGGTGAAGATGGGCTGGCCGTCGCAGCTGAAGGCGAAGTCGATGAATGGTCCGTTGAATATCTCGTCGGGCTGCCTTCCGTCCGTCAGCATCTCGTCGAGCGTACGGTAGCGGACCGGTGCCGAGAGGTATTTCTCGATCTCGTGGAATACGGTCGCCTGCACTTCTTCGAGATCGACGTCAGCCGTGACCTCGATGTCGGCGCAGATGCCGATCCGGTAGGGCGTCACCGTCGACACCGAGAGGTAATCCTCGCACAGCCCGCGATGGGCGTGCAGCACGCACCACACGCCGCGAAGTGCCGCGGCACGCCGGCGCTGCTTCTGCCAGAACAGCGGCACCAGGTCGTCGGATACCGCCGCCAGCAGCACAGGACGCAGGCCCTGGGCGGTGATGTTCAAGGCGTCGCGGTCGGGCCGTGGCCGGTCCTCGATCACCCGCAGCAAGCACTGTTCGAGCGTGACTGTCTGGCCGCCGACCAAGGTGAGGTTGACGGTAGCCGCGAAGCCCAGCTGGGTCGACGACACTGTCACGGCGTCGACGCTCGCCACTTCGCGGGAGAAATCGAGCGTGCCGTCGAGGAATGCCGGATCGACGGTGTCGAACAGGAGGACGGCGCCCTTAAGCGTGCCGCGGCGGATGCGGTACATCAGGGTGCTTTCGTTGAGCGAGCCCAGCAGATCGTCGATCTCGAGTTCGACCTGCACCTTGTAGAGGCCCGAGACCTTGACCGGATGGTTGGCTTCGGCGGCCGCATTGAGCGTCTCGAAGCTCAGTGTGTCGGCGATGCAGTCGCCGAAGATCGGCACCTCGGAAAGCCGGTAGTTGGCGGGCTCCGCTGGATCGTTCATCGGGTCGAGCCAGGCGTTGCGCAGGCCCTCGATGCGCAACAGCAGGCGGCGATAGTCGGCGATGGTGCGCGGCGCCGTGGTCAGCGCTTCGTGCGCGGGCGCGAGGCCGGACAGGCTCGGCGGATCCATCTTGCCGTCGGGACCGGTCATCAGGTCCCTGGTGTCGAACGCCGTGCGGTAGGCGAGGTCGGTCAGCGCGTAGCACAGGATTTCCAGCGTCGTGATGCCGGGATCGTGGAGGTTGTGGTCCGTCCAGACCTTGCTCGACAGGCGCTGGATATGGGCCAGCCCTTCATCGCGAAGCAGCTGGTAGTCGAGGGCAGGCGGTAACGCGATCTGCCGGCCGATAGAGGGTCCGTCAGGCATCGTCGACCTCGGCAATCGAGTGGCGGGGGGCGGAGACGAGGATCGAACGCGCCGTCGTGGCCTCGACCACCTCGACGTCGACCGGTGTCCAGGCAGCCTCCGGCGCGTCTATGTCGACCTTGTGGTACAGCCGGAACGTCTCGACATAGTCGACCGCGGCCTGCTCCTCGACGAAGTTGATGATCGACGACTTCCAGAGCTTGCCGCCCAAAGTGATCTCGCCGCCGCCGGGCTGCGACCAGGGCGTCAGGAAGCTCACGACCGACTTGTTGAGTTCGTCGATATAAAAGGCGATGTCCTGAATCTCTGGCTTGAAGCGCACCGCGAAGTCGACCCTGATCTCCTCGAATTTCGGGTTCTGCACTTCCAGCCGCGCGAACGGCGAGATGCGCTTGCGCAGGAAGCCGTCGACGGCGGTCAATGTCGCCTGGTCGGTGTAGGGCCTGAGCGGATCGCGGGAATTCTGGCCGTGTGTCCACGGCACCGCGATGACCGTCACCGCGCCAGGCATCAGCTCGTTGTCGGCGATGATGGTGTTCTGCGCGTCGCGCTTCAGCTCGGTCGTGTTGAGACACTTTACGCGGTAGAGGCGGGGGAAAGCCTCGAGAACCAGCGATTCGTAGTCGAACATTGTGATCGCGCGGTCCTTGTGGCGCAGCCGCTCGCTGACGCGCGTTGCGAAGGCCCGGGAGGTCTCGACGGGTCGTCCGTCGAACGAGCTGTAAGGCTGGACGATCTTCTTGATCGCCAGGTCGGGCACGACCAGCTTGGAGATCGTTGCCGCCGGTAGAGGCGTCGCGAGGAATGCGGGATCGTTGCCGGCGTCGACGAACGCAGCGCGACCCGCCTGGGCGTCGATCGACAGCAGGCGGTTCAGTGCGTCGGCATCGTGTGGCGCGGCGATGCGGATCCAATGCAGCCCTGACGGAAGCAGCCGGTGATCGGTGTCGGCCTCCTCTGGCACGCCGAGCGCGATCACGCCCGAGCCGGTGAAATTCTTCGTCCCGTCGTCGACATGCTGCGGGTCGAAGGCGGTCCAGGTATCACCGTCGAGGTAAGAGAATGCGAGCTTCGGCGCTGGCCGCAGCGGGTCGCCCGATCCGTCCGCGACCTGCACGAGGAGGGTGAGCCGCGCGGGCGGCCGCAGATCCTTGATACCGATCAGCAGCGCGCCTTCGAAGGGGAAGCCGGGAAAAAGCCTGCCGTCACGGCTGCGGGCGGACACGCCGAACGGATGCAGGAAACCGAATGCCTCGACCGCCTGGCGCGGTGTTTCGTAGGACGCCGAGACCTGTGTGATCATCGGGTTGTACGGCTCGCGCGGCTGGTTCGCTGCGTTGACGTTCACGGTGGAGCTCGGCGAGTAGGCATCACCGCCGGCCTTGTCGATGAGAGCTCGTGTGTTCTCCGCGACGAAGGCGGCATGGCCGAAGTCGTACGGCAGCTTGAGCCGCATGAAGCCGTTGACGGACCGGGCATCGAGCGGGGGGTTCTCGAGGGTCTGCGCCGTGCGGCCATCGATCTTCGCGGCGCCGTTCAGGTCGAGCGCCGTCACGCCGGCGACGTCGATGTTCAGATCGACGAAAACGCCTCCCTTTGCTGTTCTCCTGTCGGCGGCGTCGAGGAACGCGCGCTGGCCCTTGCGGCTGTCCCTGATGGTCAGCCACTGCCCTCCGGTCAGCACGGCTTCGGTGGCTTTGTAGAGGTCGGCAGAGCGGTCGTAGAAAAAGCCGCCTTTCGTGTATGTCGTCTCCCAGTCGACATCGAGATGCCAGTCGGCGATTGGCTTGGAGAAGATCTCCGACGAGCCGACGATGAAAGAGGCACCGGCTCGCGGCTGGGCGCCGAATGGCGCGAACGGCTTGGCGACGTCGGCGGTGGCCCCACCTGCCACGAGCATGAGGTTCTTGAGACCCGTTGCCTCGACGAGCAGCGTCACGCTATCGGCTTTGATATCGCGCATGACCGCGAAGGACTGGGCGCCGTCATTGTCGCTGAAGTCGAACGCGACTTCCATCACGGGAACGCCCGGCTCATGCTCGGTGCCATGCAGCTTGGCGTCGAGCGGCACGATGGGCGGATCGTCGGCATCCAGCGTCACGGTGATTTCGAGGATCCTGGATTTCACCGGGCGCGGCGGCTTCCTGCGATTCTTCTCCTTGTCCCTGACGCCGAGGATCGCCTCTTCCTGTTCTTCCTTGATCTTGACTCTGGCCGTCTCGCGGGCAGCTCGTTTGCTCTTGGCAGAGGCGAGACCGGCGGGGCCGGCGAGACGAACCGCGCGCTGTGCCTGCGCCTTGCGCGCCGGCGTCTTCTTTCCCGCCTTACCGGAGGTCGACGGTCGCGCACGCTCCGGCTCGTCTTCCTCCTCGGGCCCCACCGGCTTGGTGAACTCGTTGTCGAGAACCGTCTTGATGCGGGTCGGACCGGTGAGCTCGAGCCAACCCTTCTCGGCCGTCAGGCGCACGATCCAGCGAGGCGTAAGGGAAGTGCTTGCCAGCCGGTCCTTGAGCTCGGCGCGCAGCACGATGGTGCGCCGGCCTTCGCGCAGGAAGAGCTTGCGATCGGCAACAGAGAAGCCGACGCGCGCCATCGGGCTGGCGACCGGACCGAACGGCGCCCAGGTCGGATCGTCCTTGGCGAGGTCCACCTCGCCCAGGCCATCGCGAGAGCGCACGGCGAGGGCCGCGAGCGGAGTCTGTTCCGGTCCGGTGGCGCCTTGGTCGGTATCGATCTGCAGGCCGCGCAGCTCGGCCACGGTCGCACGGTTGACGACGATGTCCTTCTCGAGGGCATACGAAACGGACTTGCCCAGCGCGTCCTTGCCCGCACGGAAAAGCGTGCCCGCGGGCAGCAGCCGGTTCTCGATGCCTTTGGCCAGCTCGAACAGCAGATGAACCTTGTCGGGCTCGGCCGCGCCGTTATCGAGTCGCAGGACCTCGCGGAAGTAATGGTCGAGATGCCGGCCGGTGAATTGGTTCAGCTCACCCCGCGCGTGCTCGAAGAGCTGCAAGAAGGCGAGCCACAGGCCGTAGTGCGGTGCGTGATCGGCAAACGATTCAAGCGACGCCTTGAGATGGGCGGACGCGTCGCGACGGATCCGGTCGAGACCCTGGTAAAGCCTTTCGATCGACTTGCTGAGCAGGTTGTAGGTGAGTGCGTCGTAGACCTGCTCGTAGCGCTGGTGGGTCGAGCCGATCGCATCGAGGTAGGGCGAGGAATCGGCAACGGCCGCGGCATAGAGGCCGGTCCAGCTGCCCGGACCGACAGTCGCCAGGATTTGGTCCGGAACCGGGGCCTGCGAGAATTGCGGCTGGCCGGTGATGGCACTGGCGATCGTCGAGGACAGCCGCACCCTCTGGTCGGCGGTGCCGCCTGCGATGTTGTAGTCGGCCATCGCAAGTGCGGTGTCCTCGAACAGGGAGCTGTTTGCGCCGGGCACCGCGGTCGCGCCCTTGTACCAGGAGATCAGGTCCTTGAGCGGCTCCGCGAGGTCGCGGGCGGCGAGCGCCGTCAGTGCCGCAAAGAAAGGATGATCGCCGGGCAGCCGCGCCTGGTGTGTGCCGGCGATCTGCAGCAGCAGAACGGGAAGATGGAAAGCGAGCTTGATATGCGCCGATAGTTCATCCGTGTTGCGGGTGGGCAGCGCGCGCAGCCAGTTCTCGAGATCGACCTGGAAGCCCCGAAACGCGTCGACCGGCAATTTGGTGAGTGCGGCCAGGCTTGCGGTGACGTCGCTCTCGAAGAAGACTGTCCAGTCGCCGGCGTTGGTGTTGGTCGCGTCGTAATACTGCACATGCTTGGCGAAGCGCTGGCCGAACAGGATGAGGTCGGCGAGGTCGCGCTCGTCGGGCAGGAAATAGCGGTCGCCGAGTTCGGCGCGGCGCCGACCGTCCTGGGTGAGGCCGGACCGCACGAGGGGATTTCGTCGGGCGCAGGGGGAAGGCACGGCGTTATGCCTCCTGGAGATAGTACGGGTAGACGAAGTTGAAGCGCGAGTTCGAGCCGCGCACCTTGTAGCCGACGCCGATCAGCAGGAGGCCGGCGTTCTGGTCGGGCTCGACGGTCACCTGGTCGGCATCGATGCGAGGCTCATGGTAGAGGATCGCCGTCCGCACCTGGTTCTCGATGTAGGCGATGCGCGAGGTGTTCATCACCTCGAACACGCTGTCCTCCAGCGAGCAGCCGAACAGCGGGTTCATGATCCGCTCGCCGAGCACCGTCGTGAAGATGATGCCCAGGCTTTGTTCGATATCGAGAATGCCGGTGCTCATCGACACGCCGGCTTCCTGCTTGCTGAACGCCGGCGGAAAGCTCCACCCGCGGCCGATGAAGGGATCTTCGATTGCCATGTGCGCCCTCAACCGATGATCACGGTGGTGCAGCCGGCCACGATGCTGCCGCCATGGGCCGTGCTATCGCCCATGCGTGCGGCGGGCTTGCCGCCGATCATCACGGTCGCCGAGCCGGCCGCGATCGTGTCGGGCGGGCCGGTGCATGTGCAGGTGTCGCCTACCACCGCCGCCGGCAGGCCGCCGATCAGCACCGCCGCCGCTCCCGGGCCGATCACCGGGCCGCCGACATGCGGCACCTGCCCGGTCGTCATTGGGCAGGCGTGGAAATCGGTGAGGCGGGCGGCGGATGGCATGGTCGTTCCTCAGTTGATCTGCACCAGCGAACCCTTGACCGTGGTGGTGGCGCTGGAAGTCACTTCCGCGCCGCCCGAACCCGAGGCCTTGAAGCTCGCATCGGCGGTAATCTCGACATTGAGGCCCTTGATCTTGACGTCGCCGGTTGCCGTGAGCTTGATGTCCTTGGCGCTCTCCAGGACGATGCCCTCGGCACTCAGCTCGATCTTGTTGCCGTTCTGGTCCTGAATCAGGATCGAGCTCTCGGCCTCCGACAGCACGATCTTGTTGCCGGCTGGCGTGTCGATGGTCGCTACGATCTGCGCGTCGTCCCAGTGGATGCGCATGCCCGAGCGCGTGATAATTGCCTTCTCGTCGTTGGCGTCGGCGCCGGCCAGCGGGTTGGGTTTGGCGCTGGAATGCAGCGTGCCCAGAATCACCGGGTCGCGCGGATCGCCGTCGAGAAAGCCGACCACGACCTCGTCGCCGATCTCGGGCCGGAACGAGGTGCTGCGCCCGTTGCCGGCGTCGAGCAGTGCCTGGCGCGCCCATAGCAGCCCGTCGGTTTCGGTGATGGTGGGCAGGCGGATCTGGAGACGATCCTCGCCAGCCGGGTCGCTGGCCAGTGCCGCGACGACGCCGACCTGCAGACCCTTGACCGGAGGAATGGTGCCACCGGCGCCGGGCGCCTCGACGGCGTAGCGCTCGGCATGCGGGATCGGATCGGAGCCGATCAACACTTCGGTTACCCAGTCGCCGCGCGCCAGCCGGTGACGCACGCCGGATACGAAGCCTAGGCCATTGAAGCGGCTGCCAAGACCGCCCAGTTCGAGCAGCACACCCGGCACGAGCTTTTCCGTGCCCTGGAGGCGCACGCGGCCGCGCACCGCCGAGCGGCGCGAGCGGCCCATGGTGGCGGTGGCCCATTGGTCGAGCATGGCCTGGTCGCGCGCGCCGGGATGGCGAAGCGCCGTACCGATGCCGCCCGCGGCGGCGAGGTCGCTGCCGGGCACGTCGCCAGGTCCCGGCGTCGGGACATCCTCGCTCTCGGCGGTGACCAGCGCCTGGTTTGCCATGTCCCAGGCGCCGGTCTCGACCTTGGTGAGCTGTGTCTCTGCATCGAGCTCGAGGTCGGCCGACAGCAGGCCCTGGCCGAAGATCGCGGCTGCTTCGGCGGCGCCCGAGATGGCGGGCTTGGCGATCCTCACCGTGCCATCGATGCAGACCACGGCAAGGCCCGCCAGTTCGGCCCTCATGACAATGAAGTCCCAGTCGCTCACCTGGTGCTGGACGATCTGCGGATGCTGCAGCGAGGTGGCCTCGACGTCGGCTGTCAGCCCCTGGTTGAAGCCGATCATCTGCTCGATCACGTCGGAGTCGGTGACGTCGACGAAGTTTCGCGAGCGGCGACCGAGGGTCATGCGGAAGACGGGGTCGCGTATCTCCACGCTCAGCCGGGAACGATTGCCCGGGCCGACCTCGACGCGGTGCCGCGTCACGATGCCCTTGAACAGGGTCTTCTCCTCTTTCGAGTAGCCGCCAAGAATCTCGATCTCGACGCCCGGCATCAGCGTGTCTTCCTCCGAGGTCGTGAAGGTTTGCTGCGAGGCATCGCCATCGATCAGGACGATGGAGGCCTTGGGCACGCGGTTGACCTCGCGCCGGATCTCGATGGAGACGATCCCGTACTCGGCACCCAGCTCCTGGCCTGCGGCCTTCACGGTGAAGGTCGTCAGGTCGGTCGGGGTATTGGTGCCGGGCAACGCGAGCATGAGCTCACCTCACCGGCGGCAGGTAGAGCGCGCTCCCGGGCCGCAGGGCGCGGACCGTGTCGAGGTTGTTGGCCGCGGCCACCGCGACGTAATAGGCCGGGGCCTTGTAGACGTCGTAGACGATCTTCGAGAGATGCTCGCCTTCAAGCACCTGATGAGCATGATTGATGTCGGGCGACGCGAGGTTCTTCATCAGCTCACCCAGGCCCTTGGGCGTGTGCTCGCGGAACGTCACCGAGATGGTCGCGCGCAGCGGCAGGCCCGCCGGCGTGAAGAGCTTGTAGGCGATCGCATAGCTCTCGATCACCGTCATGACGACCAGTCGGCCCCAGACCAACATCAGGAAATTCGGCCGGTGGTCGGTGCCACGGAATCCGACCGTGAGCTTGAACAGCTCGATCTGGGCGATCACCGACAGGCCGGTCGAGGGCGCGATCGCGTCGAGCGCTCCGGCCGGCGGCGGCGCCGGGGAGACGCCGGTTCCGTCGAGCATCAGCTCGAAGGTGAACTTCTTGGGGTTGATGCCGACGAACTTGGCCTCCGAGCCCACCGAACCCGGCGGCTGCTCGTCGGGCCCGTACTTGTACTCGGTGGTATCGGTGTAGGTTTCGGGGTTGAACTGGACGATGTAGGGCGGCCCGGCCGGCGGACCCAGCATGCCGTCGGACTCCTTGAACGGGATGATCGTCAGCTTGAGCAGCGCGCCATCCATGGCTCAGCGCTCCCCGATCCGGTCGCGCTCGCGCTCGAGCTGGTCGATGACCTGTTGCATGATCTCGGCAACAAGCGCCGCACGATCGGTCGGTCCAGCCTGCGTCGCGGGCGTCGAGGTATCGGATTTGGCCTGCGTGCGATTGGCGTCGCCGCGGAAGACCACCTCGTTGATGAAAACCGGCATTGCGGCCCCTCAGTCGACGCGGAAGTATTGGTAGGCGAGCTCGAGCGTCTCGACGACGATCTCCGACGATTCGGCGCTGAAGTCGGAAATCACCCACTTCTTTGGCCATGCGCCGACCACGGTGTAGGTCTGGAGCGGCGCATGCTTCTCGTCGAGCAGCGTGACCCACACCGTCGCCGGCTGGATCACCAGGTTGTGGACGGCGTCGACCACCCATTTGCGCAGGCCCGAATCGGTCAGCAGCCCGCGCTTGAGGACGAGGTCGGGATAGCGCCCGCGTACCGGGAACTTGTGCGAGAAGCGATTCTCGCCGCCCTCGTTGTAGGCCTGCTCCTCTAGCTCCATCGTCAGTCCCGCAACGTCGCGGAAGCGGACGTCGCGGTCGGTGGCGCCCGCGACGTCGAACTCGGCGTTGAAGTGGAAGCCGACCGGCGGAAGGTAGACACTCATGTCGGTTCCTGCCGGCTACTCGTTCTGGATCGATAACCCGTCGTGCGCCAGTTCTATGGACTCGATGGCGATCTCGTTGCCGTCGGCCTTGAGGTCCGTCGAGCCGATCTTCGCCGGCCAGGCATTCTTGATCTTCCACACGACCACCGGCTCATGCGCCTCGTTGAGCAGGCTCACGGTGACGTCGCGCCGTTCGATGATGTTGAGCGACACGGTGTTCCACCAGTCGAAGTAGTCGTTGTCGGATGCGAAGACTCCGCGCTTCATGGTGACGTTGCCGAATTTCTGCATGCCGGGAATCTTCATCTTGGAATATTCCGGCGATGCGCCGTCTCGGTATTCGATCACTTCGGTCTCGACGTCGAGGCCGGAGATTTCGGTGAAGCCGATGCGAGTACCACCCCACTGGACCTGGAAGTGGAATTTCGGAAGCGGATAGTCGGTCATCTCACTGCCTCATGTATCGGAAGGGGGAAAGGGGCTCAGGACTCCGGCAGCTTCTGCATGAAGCGCAGGACGATGAATTCGGCGGGCCTCACGATCGCGAGGTGCACCTCGACGATCATGTAGCCTTCGAGGATGTCCTGGGCGCTCATGGTCTGGCCGAGCCCGACGACCACGCGGAAGGCATGCTCAGGCTTGGCACCCATCAGCGCGCCGTCGCGCCACTGATTGATCAGGAAGTTCTCGATCATGGTGCGGACCTTGACCCAGGTGTTCGCGTTGTTCGGTTCGAACACGAAGCCCGAGGTCGCCTTCTTCACCGATTCCTCGACGAAGTTGGCAAAGCGCCGCACGTTGATGTAGCGCCATTCATTGTCGTTGCCGGCCAGCGTGCGGCCACCCCAGACCAGTGTGCCCTTGCCGAAGAACGAGCGGATGGCGTTAACCGACTTGCCGCTGGCGGCGTCGATGTTGAGTCCGTCCTGCAGGTCGTTGGTGACGTTGACCGCGGGTCCGATCACAAGGCTCAGCCCGGCATTGGCCGGCGCCTTCCAGACGCCGCGCGTGCGGTCGATCCGTGCGTAGACGCCAGCCACGGCGCCCGATGGCGGCACCGTGACATAGGCTTCGGCGACGAAGGCCTGGATGGCGGAATAGACCGCCGTGTCCTTGCCCTTCAGGTCGAGGGTCGCGTCGTCGACCTTGGCGCCGGCGCCGCCGGAAACAGGAGCAGGCGCGCCAGGGGTGCCGTTGTCGGCGACCGTCACCAGATCGTACTTCGTCAACGTTATGTCGGCGTCCGACGTCCGGAAGGGCACGTTGGTCGAGACATAGGGGAAGTAGGCGGCGCCATACTTCAGGAAGTCGGTGGTGTTGACCGTGATGTTGCCGCGGAAGTTGGTGGAGACCTCGGCGTTGGTGTCGGTCTGCCCGGCGACGGCGTTGCGCACGTCGGCCACCGTGAAGCGATCCTGCATCTTGTTGCAGCTCGACAGGGCGGCATCGACGACTGAACCGTAGTCCGCGTCGGACGGCACCAGGACGGCGTCGGGGAACACCAGCAGCGTAGGCTCGTCGACCGCCTCGAGATCGGCGATGGCGTCGATGAAGGCGTCCTTGCCCGCCGTGCCATAGGGCCCCACGGAATAGATGTAGCAGGGGCCTCCGCCGTTGGCGAAATAGAGCCGCATCGCGTAATGCAGGAACTGCGCTGGCTGCGTGGGCTTGGTACCCGTCCACGAAATCTTGATGCCGATCAGGCTGCCGCCCGCGGTGACGCGTTTTTCGACGTCGAGCGCCAAAGCCTGCGAGGGCGCCTTGCCGTAGAATCTCTCGTACTCGAGGAGCGAGGTCAGCCGAACCGCGGTTTTGGTCAGGCTCTCGCCCTGCTCGCCGATTGCCTTCTCGGTATAGCCGATGAAGACAGGGACCGCGGTCGCAACCGGCGCCACGGACGGCGGAAAGACGGGAACTTCCTCGATATAGACGCCAGGGGTGCTGTAGCTCGGCATGGTGTGTCCCTCTGTTCAGTCGGTTGGGAAAGGCTTCCCGAATGGGTAGCGAGGCTGGATCAACTTCGTCGTCGGAACCGGGCGAAGTAGCGGCGGCCGGCAGCGGGACTGGGGCCGAGCAGGGGGGCCGCCACCAGCTCGATCACCGCGAAAGCACCGGCTCCGGCGAGTTCGTTGTCGACGAAGATGTTGGATTGCGGCGCCCCGGCGGGCTGCGGCACCAGCGTGTAGGCGGTCGCGCGATCGACGGAGAGATCGAGCGCCACGCTGGCGCTGGTGGAATTGGCGACGGCATTCACCGCCACGTTGGCGACGATACGCGCGAGGTCGTATCGGTCGACGACACGCAGCGTCGTGGGTGGCGGGCTTGCGGTGAGGACGGTGCGAGCGTTCGACCGCCGGCCGACGATGCGCACGCTGTCGGCCGCCTCCACCGTGTCGCCACGGCTCGCCATGCCCGACGCCCGCACCGAGCCGTCGGCGTTCAGATTGCTGAGATAGAGGCTGGCGCCGCCCGCGGCGTCGAGGTCGGGATGGTAGCGGTCGAGCAAATCGGGCTCGACGAGCCAGGCGCCGAACACCAGTGGCGTGCGTACCGTGATCGGCGCCAGCCGCGCGTCGCCCGCTTGCAGATTGTGCTGGCCGTAGATCTGGAAGCCGTTGGGCCGCGGCCGGAACACCAGCCGGTGGTCGGCCAGCCGCCGCCGCGTGGTGGCGGTCGGCATCAACCTGAGTGCCGCGATCGGCTTGCCGGTCCCGTCCTCCTCGACGGCGAGGCTCATTACCGGGCGGAAGCTGACGATGCTCACGTCACCACCGTGTCGAGCTGGATGGTGGTGATCTCCGGCGCCGGCTCGGTGGCGTCGAGCTGCACCTTCACCATTCGGACCTTGTAGACGACCGACGGAAAGTAGGAGCCGCCCAGCACGCCCCACAGGTTGTTCAGCTCCTCGAAGTTCATGTTCACCATCTCGAACACGAGCTTCTCCAGGCTCGGCGGGAAGGCATTGGCGCCCGGGCCGGTCTGGGTCGCGTCGGCGAACCAGCGTTTGGTCTGGAACAGTTCGACCGTCTTGGAGAGATGGGTGAGGCTTGCCGCGTAGGTCAGGAACTCGAAGGCAAACAGCAGATGGAGATTGAGGTAGATCGGCGGCTCGAGATACTGCGATTGCCCGCTGCGCCGCTCGACATGCGGCAGGTTACGGAGCGTCGTCTCTTCCTGCACGTTGACGAGGGAGATGTAGGCGCCGGGCGGGTTTGCTCCCTCGGTGAGCTTGCGTGCGGAATTGATGACGACTTCGTCGTCGGCCACGCCGAGATGATCACGCACCTCGCGGCGAACGAACTCGACAGCATCGGCGATCACGGCGGCCCTCCCCCTGGCACACGTGTCACGATGGCGAAGACGTCTCCCTCAGGACGTTCTCCGTTCTACGTTCCTGTCCGGCAGTTCATCGAAGACTTCAGAGGCACAGGAACTGGAACACAGACTTGCGTTTCGACGATCAAGCGTAAACGTCAGAGATCGCATAACTTGCGATCTGCATCGCATAACTGTGTTCGCGACCTCGTGCTCATGGGCATTCGTCGACGAAGGGTTCATTCGCGACAGTAAATGCTTGTCCCGCAAAGTTTTTCTTGCACGAGGCTGTAACACTCGCGCACGTGTGTATTTGAAACGACTCGACCGAAAGTTGAGGCGCTGATCACAGCATGGTCGCTTGACAGTGCGATTGGCAGTTCCCGATGGTGCATCTGCCCGCGAGAATGCTGGGAATAAGGGGCTGCATGGAAGCCTCCGAAGCGTTGCTCTTGATGCGGATGCTCGAACGGCTTCTCGGCCTCCTGGCGGGCGGACTGGGGTCAAATATCTCGTGATTTCCTGACCGCGATAAGGAACGGATTGATAACTAACGCGTTTGCTTCATCGGGGTACACCAATGGATGCAAAGAAATGTGGCAGGCAATTGCGTATTACGGGGTGCTCGCGCTCGAGTCGGTGGTCGGCGTGTTCGGCATCCGGCTCTACGAGGAGCCGCGTTACGACGTGATTGATCGTCTCGCGGATCAAGTCGAGATCCGGCGATATGGGCCGCGTCTTGCAGCCCAAGTCGAGTTTCCGGCCGCCGGCGAGGCGGGCCGGAGCGCAGCCTTCCAACTGCTATTTGCTTATATCGCTGGCGCCAACCGCACGGCGGCGTCCGGAAACGACAGGATTGCCATGACCGTGCCGGTCGAGGTGCACGACCGGGAACAGTTGGCAATGACCGTTCCGGTTCAGACCTCGCAGGCGAACGGCCTTGTGCGGATGAGGTTCTTCCTGCCGGCAAAATTCAGCCGCGAGAACGCGCCGACGCCTGTCGACGACCGGGTGCGGCTCGTCACGGCGCCCGCCGAGACGATCGCGGTCTTGCGATACGCCGGATCGGGGATCGACCGGGTGCAGCGCCAGGCCGAACTGACGGCGGCACTTGCCCCATCGCCGTGGCGGCCGTCGGGTGAGCCCTACACGTTGAACTACGACGCCCCCTTCACGCTGCCTTTCCTGCGGCGAAACGAGGCCGCCGCCGCGGTCGAGAAGGCGTCCTGAGCGCGAGGGTAATGGTCATGGTCCTGTTGGTGCTGCACTTCCATTAGGCCTTCGTTCTCCCGCCTCTCAGGCCAAGTCGCCTTGGCACTGATGGCGTTACCGGCGGCCGCGCAGCATTCCACGGCAGGAGGCAGTCTGACCATACGCTGGTGCTTGGCATGCCACATCGTCGGACCCAACCAGAGCACAGCCACCGACAGCGCGCCCAGCTTCCGGGAATTGCCGCCCAGCCGAGCACGACGGCGGACTCGCTCGACCGCTACCTCTCCGTAGGGCACGCGCTCATGCCCGATTTCTTGCTCAACTCCCAAGAGCGCAACGCGCTGGTCGCGTACATCTCGAGCCTGCGCTAGCGCTGCTATCAGCCCCGCTGCAGCGTTGCCAATTTCCTGATTGGCGTCCACGAAATGTCTGCGCTCTGCCGTGTACCGCTGATCGCGTGGATACGCTCGTTGGTTGCACGCGCCGCGGCGCACGAGCACTGTCTCTACGCGCTCTGCGTCATCGTGTGGAGGCTGAATGGCAGGGTCCGGCTGAAGCATAGGTGCGGGACGGTCAACTGATGTCGCAGGGCGACGAGTTCGAACTCCAGCGTGAGGCGACTGCGAACCCGGAACGAGAGCGGCGAACCGAGGGCGGACAGAAGCGTGAGCATGCCGGTGTCGGTATGACTTCGGCGCGAGAAACGCTATACTTTCTAAGTGGGTTCACGTTTTGATCAGGTACAACGGGAGCATTCAAATGCGTTGGCTTCATCTTTTCGTCGTCGTGCTGTTCGCAGCCGCCGTCCTTGCCTTCGTGGCGCAGAATTTCGCGATCGTCACAATGTCGTTTCTCGGCTTCAGCGCCCGCGCGCCTCTGGCGTTGCTGGTTGCCCTGGTCTACGTCTTGGGGATGGTGACGGGTGGCAGCCTCCTGGCGCTGTTGCGCCGATCGTTGCACGGATCGAAGCTCACCAACACGCCGTAGCGGTCCCTTTTCGGCTCCAGTCCGCGCCCCGCTTACGGCGGAATCCATGGAAGCACGCGACAAGCATCCGAACCCGCTTCGGAAGCGCCCGGCAGTCTCAGAAAGTCCATTCACGTCGGTTGCTCACGGGGACGGTCCCACCCATTCTCTGCCCCTTCACCCAACGCTCGGAGGTCCGACAGGCAGAGGCGTGGTCTTGTCGAGGGGACTTCTCCAGCGCGCCAGCTGGCTTTCGGCCAGCAGGCAGCTGTCCTGCGCGACCTTGGCTTCCAGTGCCTTCACGCCCGTCCGCATCCACGCGAGCAACGGCGTCTACGAGGCCTTCGTGAAGACCTTCAAGCGTGACTACGGGCGTGTGAAGCCCAGGCCGGACGCCATCTCCGTCCACCCTCACTGGGGCTTGCGCATGCGCTCGCCCCGTGAGTCCATCGCTATGCACTCAGCAAACCCCGCCACCTTTCCGGTTTGATGGGAGCAACTCCGAATCGCGAGTGACAGATCACGGGAGTCGGTATAGTAGGCGCATCGTAAAAGCAGGAGGTCTCGTTGGCCGATCTCGTCATCATTGCCTATGAAACCGAAGGGAACGCAGAGGCGGCTCGAAAGAAGCTGTTCGATCTGCAGAAGGAATACCTCATCGAGCTTGGCGACGCCGTGGTGGCGGTGCGCCAGCTCGATGGCAACGTGAAACTGAACCAGCTCGTCAATACGACTGCGGTCGGCGCCGCTTCCGGCGGTATGTGGGGCGCTTTGGTCGGCATGCTGTTCCTAAATCCGCTGCTCGGCGCAGCGGTCGGCGCTGGCGCCGGAGCCCTGAGCGGCCGCTTCAGAGATATTGGCATCAGTGATCAGTTCATGAAGGACGCCGCTGCGGCGTTGACGCCCGGCCAGGCGGCGCTGTGCGTGCTGGTGCGTAAGCTCACCGCTGACAAGGTGCTGCCCGCCATGGCGGAGTTCGGTGGCACGGTATTGCGAACGAGCCTTTCTACTGAACAGGAAGCCAAGCTGCAGGACGCGCTGAAGGCTGTCTGAAGGCATCCAGGCAGGCGCGTTACCAATCAGATCGCAGTAGCCGCCGTACACAGTTTTTTGAGCGCCGTGCGGTCGTCAATCAGGTAATGCGAGAAACCCGCTGAAAAGACGCGCGCGTCGGCGCGTCCCGAGGGGCAGGATGCGCGCCACCGCGCATCGGTCGTTTTCGTAGAGCGTCGACTGCGGCACCCTGCCGAAGAATGCAAAGGCGTGCACATAGCCGTCCATCCAAGCCTCGGCTGCCGCTGCCGGGTAGGCTTGGATATAAATCGCATCGCTGTGCGGCGGGTCCAGGGCAAAGTAGTGGGCCTTCTGCTCGACCCCGCCGCTGCTGCTCGCGCACGCAATACCTCACGATGGTATAGCCGCCGGTGAACCCGTGCTCGTCCCGCAGACGATCGAACACCTGCCCCTGCGCAAAATGTAATCCGGCCATGGAATCGGTTTGCCTAGTCAAGGCATTCGACCGCGTTGCTCGGCGGATGTTCTTCACCAGCCGCTCGGACGGCGAACTCGGGGTAACGGATTTCTGTCTCATCTGCGCTCCTCGTAGAACTACGATGAGCCAGAAGTCCTCTCTTCCTCAACCCGACGAATCTGTCTCAATGGTGCTGATCCCGGACAGCCGCCAACGCCGACGAAGTGTTCACCATCGGGACGGTGAACGGGATCCGTCAGCCCATAGTGATTGGACCGAAGATCCGCAACGTGCCCAAGGAGGGATACTACGCTTGGGATGCGGGTGGATACCCGCTTCGACAAGCTCGCCAGGAACTTCTTCGCCGCTACAGCCCTTGCTTCAGCACGCCTGTGGATGCGTACTTATGAGTCCCTAGTCTTCGAGCGTGCCCGCCAGACGCTGCGCGGCCTCGGCGTAGTCCTTCATAAAATCGTAGACGACCGACCGCGCCGACTGTTCGGTGTTCATGAGGCCGACCGCCTGGCCGACGTAATAGGTGGCGAGACGCTGGGCGCCCTCATGTCCGCTGGCGGCAAGCTTGTCGATTTTTGCCAGCGCCGGCCGGCTGATGAGGCCTTGGAGCGGCATCGGCAGCGGATCGGGCGCGTGCTCGTCGTGCCAGCCGTCGGTCCAGGCCGACTTGAGCTGCCGCGTCGGCTTGCCCGTCCGGCTGCGCGACCGCACGGTGTCGCGCGAAGTCGCGGCCAGCATTTTCTTCTTCACCGTCGGGGTGGTCTCGGCCTCCGCCGTCGTCAGCCAGACCGACGCAGTCCAGGCGCCAGCGGCGCCCATGGCCATGCACGCCGCCATCTGCCGCCCGGTCGCGATGCCGCCAGCCGCCAGCACGTCGATGTCCTTGTAGGCCGCAACGGCCTGCAGCACCTCGGGCACCAGCACCATCGTCGAGACCTCGCCACAGTGCCCGCCCGCCTCGGTGCCGGCGACCACGAGAATGTCGACCCCCGCCTTGGCGTGTTTGATCGCATGTTCCTTGGCGCCGGTGAGAGCGCCCACCAGGATGCCCTTGTCCCGTGCACGTTCCATGATCGACGGTGGCGGCACGCCGAGCGCATTCACGAACAGCTTGATGGGATGGCTGAAGGCGACATCGAGGAGCCGCGCCGCGCCGCCTTCGCGCATGTTGTCCGTATAGTCGTGGACGGCTTGCCCGGCGGACCACAGATCGGCGGTATCGATGCCGTGCTGGGCGAGCAGGCCGGCGACATGCCGGCGATGTTCGGGGGGCACGCGCGCCTCGAGGTCGGCCGCCGTCAGCCCGCCCTCCTTGTCCTCCATCTTGTTGGGAATCAGCAGGTCGATCCCGTAGGGCTTGCCGTTGACATGCTCGTCGATCCACCTGAGATCGATTTCCAGGCTCTCCGCGGTGTGGGCGACGGCGCCCAGCACGCCGAAGCCACCGGCATTCGACAC